>CAYRFL010000012.1:6476-58594 GCA_964423515.1 uncultured archaeon | reverse complement strand
ATACCGTCTTCTCCTCCCTCGCCAATACCGCCTTCTCATCCCTCGCCAATACCGTCATCTCCTCCCACGCCAAAACCGCCTTCTCCTCCCTCGCCAATACCAGCATCATCTCCCAGGTGGTCATCGGCCTCATTCGACCCCCCGTCTTCCGTCTCGACGCCAATCACCTCATGGATGCGATTCTCGTATCCTTCCCCCGAGCCTTGCTTCCCCCTATCCTGTTCCTCCATTCCTCCTTCGAGCTCTATATCGCCCTCCCCGAGATCCTCCGAGGAATATTCCTCGTATGGTTCTATAAAGCTGTCCTCCTCGGTCCTTGCCGGCTCCTCGACATCGTCGAAATCGCGGAGATATTCACCGTTCAAAGGATGCCCCTTCTCAAGGTCCAGGGACGCACCGGGCTCCGGCTCCGAGGAGAAGATAGCTTGATTCCTGCTTTCCCAATCATGGGTCTTTTCCGATAGGAGCATCTTTCCTTCCGGATCGGATCGGACCAGATCCAGCATGTCCTCGACTATGGAGCGTTCCTCCTCGGAGATGTCCACCATTACGCTCCTCGTCTTCTTCACAGTGAATACAAGCGTAGCGAAGAGGTTCTTCTCCTCCGGCAGGAGGTTGCCGAGATTGGGCTCCCTTCCGTCGATCTTTCGGTTAACGAGGGTCAATATCTTCCTCAGTCTGTTCAGAAAGATGTCGCTAACGTTATCCCTGACAACCTTCCACTTGTGATAGCTTCTCTCGACGTCGGGGTCTCCGCGCTTGTTTCCTGTCCACATCTCCTCTAGGATCCCGAGATGGGTCTTCACGAGCTGATAGAAGTCCGAATCCAGCTTGATAAGGCTCTTGTCGGCCTTCTCCCTTATGAGGATGTCCCTGACGTCCCTGTCAGCGGTGGCTAGCGAGGTCATACGGTACTTCTAACTTGAATTGGATAGATTAACTTTATCCTACAAATGCTTCAAAGGTTAACATACCACTTCTATCCACGTCAGGTTCACTTGTGCGATCGACCAAACTACCGGTCACCGATCAACTATCAAACATCAACCGGCCAATACTCCTGGGTGATCCCTCTGCGTTGATCTCCGCGAGCACCGAACTGGGTGAGAAAGTTATTTTAGCTCTACGGTCCATTGAGATGACGGACCCCATATCCCCTTTTACCGAGAGGTAATTGTCAGGAGGTTCCGATGGCGAAAAAGAAGACGAGGATCATAGGGGCGAGGTACTTTCCCTTCGAGAAGGCCAGGCCGGGCCAGAAGCAGTTGATGAAGGACCTTTCCGCAGCCCTTAGGGCCGGCAAACATCTCATAGCGCATGCGCCGCCCGGGATCGGCAAGACCGCCGGGGCCCTGACCCCGGCAGCCGTATGGTGCAGGGCCAGGGGGTATCGGTTGTTGTTCCTCACCTCCAAGCATAGCCAGCATTATATCGCCGTGGAGACGCTGAAGATGTTGGCCAAGAGGGCTGGCGACCTTACCGTGGTGGACATAATCTCCCGGGAGAAGATGTGTCCCTATTCCGACAGGGGGGCGGGAAAGCTCCCCTGTCAGGATGAGACGGAGGCATACTCCTGTCCGAACCTCAAGTGCGACAATGGGGAACCGCTAAGATTCGTCCTCAACAACATCGTCCACGTCGAGGAGATAATGGAAATGAGCGATAAGTGGGGAGTGTGCCCCCACAGGACCGCTCTCGATGCCGCCACCGAGGCCGACGTTATAGTATGCGATTACAATTACGTGTTCTCATCCGTGAGCGATGTGATATTTCCCAGGATAAACCTGGACCTGAAAAAGGTGGTGTTGATCGTCGATGAGGCGCATAACCTGCCGGATCGGATACGGGAGAACGAGACCCTCAGGCTCAGCGAAAAGCTCGTCAGCGAGGCCAGCAGGGAATGCACGAGGATCGATGAGCAGCTATCGTATTATCTGAAGGACCTCGGGCAGGTCCTCGATGGACTGGACCGCGAGCTCCGGGATGGGATGGACGAGGAGGGAGAGGCGGAGATGTCCAAGGAAGCACTGACCGGGCCTCTGGACGAGCTATTCGCCACCACATTGGCCGGCGATCAGACCTATGATATATGGCGTTTCATGGACGACCTGGAGAATGCTTCGAGGAAAACGGGCCTCGGGACGAGAAGGGATTCCGTCGCAAGGGTCGGGATGTTCCTCCGGGCATGGATGGACGGCGGCGATTATCTCAGGCTTTACAATAGGAGGGGGGGTGCTGCCGTAGAGCTTTATCCCACGGCTCCCGGAAACCATTGCCGATCCGTCTTCAAGGAAGTGCGTTCGGCCTTGCTCATGAGCGGAACCCTGTATCCGGGAACGATGTATCGTGACCTACTGGGATTGGAGGATACCAGAACCGTCATCAGACATTATCGCTCTCCCTTTCCCCCGGAGAACCGGCTCCTCATCGCCACGGAAACAGTGACCACCCTCTTTCGCGAACGTACCGAAAAGATGTTCCAGGCCGTGGCCAATCAACTTCATAGGCTTTCCCTGAACACCCCCGGGAACCTGGCAGTGTTCTTTCCGTCCTACGAATTCCTTCAGCGGGTACGGGAGAGTCTCGACCGATGCTACACGAAAAAGGCCGTCCTTGCGGAGAGAAGGGGAATGAACAAGACGGAGAAGAGGGGGATCTTCGATGAACTTCGCACGAAACAGGAAGGCGATGGAGCCATCATGCTTGCGGTGCAGGGCGGCTCCCTTTCGGAGGGCGTGGATTACAGCGAGAACCTCCTTGCGGGCATCTGTATAGTGGGGCTCCCGCTATCACCTCCCACGATCCGGATCAAGGGTTTGATTAGATACGGCATGAAGAAGTTCGGCAGGTCGAAGGGCTATCATTACTCATACATCTATCCCGCGGTCAACAAGGTCATCCAGGCATCCGGGAGACCCATCAGGAGCAGGGACGACCGGGCCTTCGTCGTTCTGATGGACCGGCGATTCGGCCAGAAGAGATACCGAAAGGCCTTCCCGGGAGATTTCAACTACGAGATGGTGAATGACGTCGCCGGAAGGATCGAGGAGTTCCTGAAGCGTCCTTCATCGAAATCGCCGCAATGAATTTATATCGTGGGTGGATTACCATCAATGCACCGATGGTCTATCGTTCCGATGATGGAAGGAGGCTTCATAATATGATGAGCGAGGCGGGTAAGTACGATGTTTCCAATACGATGTTCTCTCCCGAGGGAAGGCTCTTCCAGGTGGAATACGCCCGGGAGGCCATCAAGAAGGGGAGTACCGTACTTGCCATGAAATACTCCACGGGCGTGGCCTTCATGACCAGGCGCCCGGAGGATACCCACATCGTCATCGAATCCTCGACGAGGAAGTTCTTTCGGATAGACGATCGGGTCTGCGGTGCATCATCAGGTCTGATGGCGGATGCCAGGGTGCTGGTGGATTACTGCCGTTACGTGAGCACGAGGATGGTCTTTCGATATGACGAGCCCATATCCGTGGAGCTCCTGGTCAAACGGCTGGGAAACGTCCTTCGGGATTACACCCAGCACGGCGGAGTACGGCCCTTCGGCGTGGCCTTCTTCATCGGGGGCATCGATAGTAGAGGCATTCACCTGTTCGAAACGGACATCAGCGGCGCCATAAGAGGCTACAAGGCTGCTGCCATCGGTAGAATGGCCACCGAGGCGAATGGGATTCTGGAGGGACGCAAGCTCGACGTGAAGAGCTCAAAAGAGGCGATAGACCTTCTCGGAGGGGTTTTCAGGGAGCTCGAGGACGATGGGGCCGACAATACGATACTCGAGGTCATGACCATCGACTCGGAGAAGGGCTTCTCAATACGGAGCGTTTCGTAGAATATTGTCAACGGTGAAAAGCTCGACAAAAAGTCGAGGTTTTCAGCTTGATAATGTGCGCGGTATCGCGTGAAACGCAGATGCCGCTTCATCCCGTTTTTAGCCGTTCTCATCCTAGCAATGACGGAAGCAGGGAGAAACCCAGGGTGGCCAGTTTCGGGACCCTCATCACGAGGCCCGGTATCATGTCCATGGGATGGTCGATATCTCCTCTCCTGGAGAAAAAGTCCACCACCTTTTTCGTGCTTAGCATCTCGAAGACCTTTTCCATCTGGTCCACCGAGACCTTTTTATACAGCTGTCTCCCAGCCATGGCCATATCGATCTCCCGCTTCATCTCTCGCTCGACGAAGCGCTGATATATGGCCAGCGAACTGCCCTCACCGTGGTTCTCGATGTCATGGATTATGGATCTGGCCAGGGTCTCCGCGGCCGATAGAGCCGGATAGATACCCCCTCCGGATATCGGCTTGGCCATGGCAGCGCTGTCACCCACCAGGGCAGACTTGCCCTGCACGCATCGGCTTAAAAGGCCCAGCTCGATCTTGCCGCCGACGCGGAAATCCTCCACGTAGTCCCCAAGATACTGAAGGGCCAGCGGGTGTGAGAGCAGCTTGCCGTAGTACTGGGCGGGACTGCCCTTTATGGACGGAACGCAGAGACCTACCCTGGCCCTTCCCTCCGTCCCTTCGGGGATTATCCAGGCGAAGAACCCAGGAGCGACGTCCTCACCGGTGATGATGACTATCTCGTCAGGAGGTATCCTTGCTCCATTCCCGTGGGTTCCGTATCCCAGGAGAACCTCACGCGGTCCCGGGTACGCCAGCCTCTCCCGGACGAAGGAGCCTGCCCCATCCGCTCCCACGAGGTAATCCGATCGGATTGTTCCCGTTCCCTGGTCATCCTGGTAATCGATGAGAAAATGATCGTTCCTCCGGGATATCTCGACGACACGGGTCCGGCATCGCAAGGAGGCCCCAGCCTCCCGTGCTTTCGAGGCCATGCCGTCATCGAACCCTACCCGGTCTATGACCAGTGCCTTTACGTCCTCCGAGCGTATGTGGATGGAATTCCCGCCGGGTGAGAAGACCATACCGCCCTTTATCTCGTTTTTGATCGGGCAGGGAGAACCGGCCATCTCGTAGGCCCGGGGGGAGATCAGTCCGGCACATTGGACGGGCTTTCCCACCTCCTTGTTCCTCTCGAGAACCAGTGTGTCAATGCCTCCTTCGGCCAGGATCCTCGCGGTCCCGGTCCCCGCCGGTCCACCCCCCACAATGACGACCTGATGCTCTTTCATGAGCGGGAGGATATAATTTCACTTATATTATTCTGTTGCCTGGGTTGAGGGCGTCTGGCAGGTAAAGTGGAAAAATAACAAATCGAAATTCGGTTCTCAGCTCAGTATGTCCAGCGCCTCTTTCCCCGTCATCCCCTTCTCGATACCCAGCTCCCCTGCTGCTCTCGATACCTCCATTATCTCCGCCTCAAGGACATCCTCGAACGAATCCACGCCCGTGACCTTGCACGCCGCATCGCCCAGTTTATCGGCAACGACCATGTTTAGATAGCCGCACATCACAAAGCCTCTGGCCGCCCTGATGACCAGGAGGGCCGCATTGTTCATCCGGATCCTAACTGCGAGGCCCGGTCCGTTCTTCAGAGGTATTTCCCTTACCATCATTCACTCATCCCCCATTGCTCAACCAGGGAACCAATCCCTCACCGTGCGTTCGTAGGCCGGCTTCATATAGCCACCGTCCTCCTCGATGGTCCATTCCAGGGAATATCGTTTTCCCTCCGCATAGAAGGACAGATTGAGCCGAAATACGTGATCGAGATAATGGTCACCCGACATGTTCAGATGTATTTCCTTTCTCCCACCCGTAGATATGCTGCCGTAGAAGGCGTTCTCTCTCATCATCCGGACCCCGTTCTCATCCTCGATCTCCACCGAAACGTTCACATCGGCAACATCCACCGTACCGGTGTTGCTCAGGCGGACATCCAGTGTCATGGTCCCCATGGTCCCTTCCTGATAGATGACCTTCAGATCCATTTCCGCCCTGGGTATAACGTATCCGTAGAGCAGATAGCCTGCGAGGATCGCCGATACGAGCAGGATGGACGTCACCCATACCTTCTTTCTTCCCACGACCGGCACTTCGCTCATATCATACACCACTGTTCCATGTCATCTTCCGGCCAGAAGACCGGAATACAGGTCCAGGAGACCGCCCCTCAGCTCCTTCCACCCGAATCTCGTATCGTATGCCTTTCTTCCGGTGCTCCCGAGCTTCTGTCTGAGGGCGGGTGAGCCCGACAGCCTCTTTATTGCCCTTCTCAATGCCTTCACGTCCCCGTCGGGCACCGAAATACCGCATCCCGCCTCTTTGACTATCCTTGAGGCGTTTATGCCATCGGTGACTATGAGAGGGCATTCGCACATCATGGCCACGAAGAGCCTCGTCTGTGAACCCATCCTGCATTTGTCCGTTCCCGCATCGCAGAGCACGTAGACGATATCGGCCGTCTTTGTCCATGCGATGACCTCCTCGAACGGGATGGGGCCGATGTAACTGGTGTTCCCGGACCTATCGAACATGGGCAAGAGCCTGTCGGCGTCCGCTCCGCTTCCGGCCACCACGTGAAAAACATCATCGAGGCCCTCAATCCCTTCGAGCAGTTGATCGAACCTCCTTGCATATTCCAGGCTCCCCCCGTAGAAGATCAACGTCTTTCCCTCGGCCTCTTTTGGTATTTTCTCTCGTACCTTCCGTATCCACGATTCCATTTCTTTCCAGTCCGGCTCGTCCGGGGTGTTGATGAGGTAAAGATGTCTGCGAAGGGGAGGCCTCCCGAGATGTGCATACTGAAGTTCGTTCACCAGGAGCACGGCATCGCTGGCACGGGCCCCGGCAGCCTCCAGGCGTATGAGAAGCTTGCATATCACCGAAGGGAGCGTGTTGGCCACCATTCCCCCGTATATATCAAATATGTCATATACAAGGGGTATCCCGCTGATCCTGGAGTAGAAGAGGGTGGGGAGAAGGCAGTCCATATCACATGCGTGCACCGCCCTGGGCCTTCTTCGGATTAGGAAAGCCAGGGCCATCAGCCACCAGACGGGAAGCAGGAGGAACAGTAGCGGCGAGTTGTACGGGGCCTTCAGATGGAGGTAATGGCAGTTGAAATGCTCGTGTCGCACCACGTTCTCCTTGTCGCTCTCCCTGTCCCATGCGAAGACCTCCACCGAATATCCCTCCTGATCGAGCGTGTTCGCCACACGCAGGAGCCTTGCCTCAAGGACCGACCTCGCCCAGACGATGACGATCTTCCTTGCTTTTCCTCGCTTCCCGGCTCTTGATAGCGGCACTTGTATCGACCTCTCGATTCCGACCGTGTACTTTCCCGGTCATAGAATGTATGAATAGCCATGGCGGACTACTTAAAGGAGCCCAATGGGACCGATTCTACTTCATATACCCAGGATGTTCTTTATGGCTCTCGAGTAATCGTGTTTGATGAAAAGGCTTTCCGACGTGATTGAGAAGGGGATTGCAATGGGCGGTTCGGTGAATGAGACCTCCCGTACCATGTGTGAATACAGTTCGCTCTTGGACCCTTGGAAATGTTCAAAGTCCCTGAAGAGTGAGATATGGACGCTCTGTGTATCATCTGCAACCTGGAAGATGGGTGTCATGATCTCATCTATCTTGTTCATCCACTCTCCGGGGTATTTGCTGCTTCCGTTCGTGTCCATGCGAAGGTGGAACAGCACTATGATGGTATATCCTAGCTTGGCCAGATTTGCGAGCTTGACCGTCTTGATTATTCCATCGCTCTCGAATTTCTTCCTCATCCTGGCCACGGCCTGTCGCGTGGTTCCGATCTTCTTGCATACCCTGCTGTCCGCCAGGGAGGGATATTTTACGAGACCGTAGAGTATCTTCTTTTCCAGTTTCTTCAGTTTGATGGCCTGGGGATTTATGTCGATAATCGGTTTTTGCTCCATCTCTTCCTCAAAATTGCCGATCTCAAAGGCCTTCTTGAGTATGTCACTGTGATCGAAGAGGTTCAGTTTCCTTATGGTCTGATAGGGGAAAAGCTCCTGTTTCAGACCCATCCCGCCGAAGCCCCTGTCCCTGGAATAAGCTCTTTGAAATCGATCATTGATAAGCTTGGCCTCGGTAAAATGTCGGAATACCCGCATGATGACGTGTTGGTTCATCCCGTGAGTGATATAGAAACTTCTGGGATTGGATTTTTCGCTCTCCCTCAGTACCTTGTTCATATCCGTTTTCGGATTCTTGGGAAAGGCGTCTCCGTATGAGATGTCCATTAGTTCGCATCCGAACTTCTGGAACATGGGAATCCTTATCTTGGTGAGGTAGTCGTGCTTTTTAAGGCGGTTCTTGATAGCGGTAAGGGTGGTCATCTTGAAATCGAGTCTGTCGGCCAATTCCCGATCGTTCAGGAGAGGGAAACGGGTTTGACCGTACAGGATCTGCATCTCATTTTCAGAGAGTTCTTTACTTTTTCCCATGGTTTTAATGTACATCCCTCCCTATTATATAAAATTATATGCCATTAAGAGGAGAATATATAATGAAATCACAATATGGTCATAAATTTGTTCTTTCCGGAAACCTCGAAATCGCCTTTGACGAACCCCCGTTGGTGGAGATAACACAACTGAAACGGGTTTCGTAGGAGTAAGGATTAAAAGCTTGAAGCGTATCTTTCCTATCAAGAATATTTGTAACCGGCAGTTATCGATGGTCCATCGAGATTCGGGATTGCCGTTATGGAACGGATTTCGAGGGATTAAGATTAAAAGGGTGAATTGCATGTTTCCCCGGATGACGAGTAAGAGTATCACTTTCGCCGCGGTCCTGGGGCTGCTGCTTCTGGGAATCCCCATCCACGGATGGTTCCCGGTGAGCGTGTGTTCGGGAGAGAATCGATATCACAGGGGGGATTGCGGAAATGAAGAAGTCTGGAACACTGATGATATACATTATATCGATGACGTCTTCAACGTTTCCTGGAACACCACGCTGAGAATTAGGGCAGGTGTCAGAATATTCGTGGACAGCAGCCATGGAAGCGGCAAGCTCGTCGTGGAAGGGGGCGGAAGGCTCTTTATAGAGGGGACGCCGGAAGAACCGGTGGTGATCACCTCCAATGCAACATCCGGCACTCCGGGGGATTATACGGGCATTGTTGTGGAGAACGGGGGTACGGCCGTTATCAATCATACCCATATCCGCTTCGCCACCATCGGGATCGAGAGCAGCTCCGATTCGGTCACCGTCAGCGACTGCCGGATAAACGATACCCTGGATTGGGGTATCAGGTTCACCGGAGACGGCGCTCCGATCATAAGCAACACAACAGTGAACGATACCGGTGACGGCGGTGTGTTCAGCGGCGGGATGTTCATCTCGAGCGCATCGATGGTCCGTGGATGCGACATTTATAATTCCAGCAATACCGGCATATACATGAGCTCGGGAAGCCCGATCATAACCGACACCTGTATTAGCAACACCACTGGAAACGGCCTTCGGATAACCGGCTCGGCCAATCCCACCATCGTCCGCTGCAACATATTGGATACATGGTCGGAGAACGTTCATGTGACGGGAAATTCGAGGCATATCATATTCGCCAACTGTACCATAGAGAATCTGACGAATCCCGGCGGCGGAGATACCATCGCCATTGAGAACACGGACCCGGACCATCGGATCGATATGACGCTCCTGAACACGACATACCTCAACGATTCTTTCGACGTGGGGGATTACGGGAACCTCACCGTGGCCTGGTATGTCAACGCCCACGTCAGGGACGATAACGGAACACCCATACGGAGTGTCGAGGTCTCACTGTTCAACTCCACCGGGTGGTTGGCGGATCGGAGATATACCGATGTCAATGGAATGGCGGAGCTCCTGAGAGGGGTGGAGTTCGTCTACAATGGCACGGGATATACATTCGATAAGTATCACACTTTAAGGGCGGTCCACGACGGGTGCTCGGAGGGAACATCCAACATATGGATGGACGGCTTCAATCATACTGCCATGGTGCTCTTTGACCTGGGCTCGCCCGAGGCCAGTGCGGGGGATGACCGGGCCGTGAACCAGCATACCCAGCTTGCCTTCGACGGGTCCGGAAGTCGTGACAATATCGGGATACATAGCTTCAACTGGACCTTTGTCGATGGCGGTCCAGTCACCCTGTACGGAGAAAAACCCGTCTACACCTTCCATAATGCAGGTAATTTCACGGTCCGCCTGAACGTCACCGATGCGGCGGGCAACTGGAATACCGATGCGGTCAATGTAACGGTTTACGACACCACGGACCCCGTTGCCGCTGCCGGTGACGATCTGTGGGTGAACCAGGGAGAGACACCGTTATTCAACGCCTCCGGGAGCACGGACAACGTGGGGATAATCAACTACTCCTGGGGATTTACCGATAATTTTCCTGTCTTGCTGTTCGGTCCGTCCGTGGAGTATGTTTTTTTCAATGCGGGTTCCTTCAACGTCACGCTCACCGTGACCGATGAAAGAGGGAACTCGGACGACGATATCTTCAACGTCACGGTGAACGACACCACCTCCCCGGAAGCGGTTGCTGGGAAGGACCGGACCTGCGACCAGGGCGATACGGTGTTCTTTAATGCATCGGGCAGCCTGGACAATGTCGGTGTGGTGAACTTCTCCTGGACCGTGGATGAAAATCCGCCCGTGATCCTGGGTGGCATGCTTGCCGAACATACCTTCCTGAATGCGGGAAACTTCACCGTCATCCTCAGGGTAACGGACGGGAACGGGAACTCTGCCGCGGATATGTTGATCGTGAATGTGAACGACACGGAGAGACCCGTATCCGATACTGGAAAAAATATTTCGGCGGACCAGGGGGACAACGTGGTCTTCAACGGCACCGCCAGCAGAGACAACGTGGGCGTGGTGAACTATACATGGTCGTTCTATGACGACGGGGCCAGGACCGTCTTTGGGCCTACGCCCGATCATACGTTCCTCCGTGCGGGAAGCTACGAGGTCACGCTGATGGTAACGGATGCCGCCGGGAACCGGGACGAGGACATAATGACGGTGACGGTGAGGGATACGGAGCCCCCGGTGGCCTATGCCGGGGAGGACCGCTCGGTCAGGGTGGGAGCAAGGGTGGTATTCGACGGTGACGGCTCCACGGACAACACGGAGATATCCAATTACACCTGGAACTTCCTCTACAACGGCACAGAGAGGTGGCTCTACGGCAGAAGTGTGGCCTTTTCATTTCTCAGCAACGGCACCTACAACGTATCGCTTCTGGTTATCGATCCGGTGGGAAATTCGGATCATGACAATCTCACGCTGATCGTAACGGATGACGGGGGTGCCAATGGCGGGGATGGTGGGAACGGAACCGGCGGAACGACTGGGGACAGGCGATCCTTCCTCTGGTTGTGGGTGAGCATACTGGTGGTGCTGGTGCTCGGCGGGTGCATTCTCTTTCTGTATTTCGACCGTCGGCGCAGAATGAGAGAGGGAAGGAAGATAGACGAGAGCGAGATCAGCAAGATAACGGGGGGTCGAATAGATTTCATCATACTGCGCAAGCCCGGTACGAAGAAATTCAAGAAATACGAGCTTCACCGGATCCAGGGGGTTCCGGGGGACGTTGCAGGCATATTCTGGGACACGGCCAGAGATTCCTCATGGGTGATCGATCGCATGATATCCGGTTCCCGTGAAATGGTGGCCTCGAAGTTCGAATACGACATCAAGAGGAACCTGGATAAAGGCTATTCACTGGATTATTTCGGCACCGGACTCATCATAAGGCTTCTCGGGAACCGTTTCAGATAGTCCGGGCCTTTTCCTCCCATCTGGTTTTTGGATATCGATGTGCTTGACCTTCCTCGGGTGGTATCTGCCCGCCTTCAACAGTTCGTGGATCTCTAAAGGACAGCCTCCTTGCCTGGCAATAATGTCCTCGATATGTTCATTATCCACCCCCGGACTTCCCCTGTTCGCTATGACCAGTTCAAGAGCTTCTTCCGGGGAATCTGGACGGAGCAGCTTGTCATACAGAGCATAGAAGCGCCTGGTCTTGCTCCTCTTGGCAGCAAGATATACCTCCTTCATGAACCTGCTATAAGATAATTATATTTACGAGTTGGATGATAGGGGTGATATCACTAGCTGAATGAAAAACAATTACATAAAAATATATGTGAATTATCATTTTCGAGGTGTCCAAGTGTTGGATATGGATACGAATCCCTCATTCGTATACGCATCTGGAGAGGTTCAAATAATATTGCGAAACTCCTGTACTGGTCGAACAGGAGATCCGGATAACAAATTTGGACCTGTAAAAGGTTTTTTAGACTGGGTGGCAGAAGAAGCTGTGTTTCTCCTGCCATCAGAATCAGAAAATTGGTTTCCAGAGAGAGATAATCTTTTACTAGATGAGGACCAACGAGAAGAATGGAGTCCATTCTTTAATAAGATATGTTTGCGACTTTTTCCAGATCACTATTCAAGATTCATTGTACGAAAATGCGGGCTCGATAGCTCAAAGGAAGAGTGGCACATATTCCCCCATCCCGAGGATGCAATGGCCCGTAGACTAGTAGATTCAAAGAATATGACGCCAGGAATCAAAGTTGAAATATTTCAATGGGATTCACCATGGGAAGAGGGGATTGTACCAATTTTTTACGGAAAATATTTCAGACCTGTTAGGTTGGGGGAGCTAAGAGGAACCGATGGAATACTCACAATAACATTTGACGATACTACTGATGGAAGCTTCCAGAACAGGCGTGAATGCCCCAACGAACTCCGGCAGTGGATGGAATCCCTTGAGAATGTAAGAAAAAATACCAGTAAAAGGTTGGATGAGTGGTACAAATACATTAAATGGGAAATCGAAGAAACTAAGAAGGAGGAATGGGGTGCGATTGTCAAAGATACAATACCTCCAGGTTCAAAGGAAATCAACCATCGATACGGGATACGCATACACAAGACCATGTGGAAGATCTTGTTATCATCCAGAGGAAATCGACTTTATGCGAGCCATATGAGCAATTCATCGAATCCAGATATTTGGAAAAGAAAAAAAGAAGATGAAAATGGAAATAATAATATTCGTGGTCAAGAAAAAGGGCAGGAATTTGAGATTGGAAAGTTAGAGAAAATTAGAAGAAAAAGAAAGAAATCCGGAAAAGCGTTTTTAGACATAATACTTGAAGTCTCCCCGCCAGACCCTGAAAATCCAGAAGAAGTGAAATATGTGGAACCAGAAGAATATTTCATCGTCAATGATATTGCGATAAGCCAGGCGCAATTCAAAAGGCAATGGAAAGCAATCGATCGACTAAGGGATCAAGAAGCCTGGTATAATAATCTACATGATTGGATCTTCGATATATCACAGGCAAGTCCCAATCCCCAGGTCCCACCAGAATTGAAATATTCTCTACTTTCGAATACGAAATTGAATGAAAACCAGGAACTAGCCGTACGGAGAGCTCTTTCTGCTCAAGACGTGTGTCTTATTCAAGGTCCACCCGGAACAGGTAAAACAACAGTAATAGCCGAGATAATCAATCAGGCCACCCAGGACAATAGAAAAATACTTCTCGCCAGTCAAACGAATCTGGCGGTCGATAATGCTCTCGGAAGGCTGGGAATGGTGCCGAATGTCAGGCCCATCAGGAGACATTCGAAAAGTGCCACTGCGGATCCCGAAGCGGAGAAGTTCATCGAGAATAACGTCGTCAAGGATTTTTTCATCCCTTCCATAAAGAAGCATTGTAGCCGACAGCAGGAGAAAGATGAAAAATTGTTACAATATTGGAATATCATAAAGATGGCCAAGAATGAATTACCGAATTTGGTAGAGCAGTACATCAAGTTTGAAGATATAGTTCAGGATAGTTACAATCGGGTGAATGAGTTATTGGCCCGCATGAATGTACTTGAAGATAAAAAGATCGATGCCGAAAATGAAAAGCATGTTCTAAGGCGAAACGAGAGCGCTATGATAAAAGGGGATTTATTGACTCTTCCTAGTAAAATACGAGAGGCATTGAAAATATCGAATGATTTAATAGGCAAGATAGATCAAGACAGATTACAAAAAACGGCGTTTCCCATACTGGGGGACCTCCAGTCATTGCTCGAAAATGATGAAATGCTATCCGGCGAACAATCTGAAGAAACAATTTCACTCGTCAAGGAAAGGGGAAACATTGACAAAACAAGCACCGATCGAAAGATAATTCTCCGACTACTGGAAATAAATGAACGACTCGAGGAACTGGATAATCAATCGAAGGAAGAAAGCTGGCCCAAATGGTCCGGAAAGGTTAACCGGGGATTGGTCAAGCTTCGGGATGTTTATAATGACCATCTTCTGGAACTCCCTCCAGCTCTCGATATATTAAATAAGGCAGTATGCAGCACACATCCTCCAGAAGACTTGGATAAGAAGAGAATACAGGTGGGGAAGTGGGTGGAACGTACGCTTGAGGAAATAATCGGATTACAAGGCGCTCTTCATGATGAAATTATCAGTTCGTTGGAATCGTTAACCAACAGATGTCGAGACCGTCTTAAATCACTTGAAAAAGATATTAAAATACTCAATAAAGAAATATCAATTCTTCGAAAGGAAGTCTCAGAACTGAATGAGAGTATAGAGTATAATCGAAAAAGAATGAACACAATCAATAACAAATGGAAAAAAGTAACCCTTTCTCTCCCCTTCGAATTGTTGCAAAACATTACTGACATACCAAATTCCGATATCTTTGACCTAATCGACGATTTGAAAGGGTGGGAGAAAGACAATGCAAACAGGATTCAAGAGGCCAATCGTTGGGCGAACCTGCGAAGGGAATGGCTGTTCAATCTGGAGAATCCTGACCGTGAGGTGCTCAGGGATCTAAACGATATGTATATGGAGCTTGTCAATATAGAAGGAGTAACCACCTCTTTTTCAGGAAGTTGGCACTGGTATAACAAATACGTCGGAGACCCATTTGATATAGTCATTATCGACGAGGTAAGCAAGGCAACCCCTCCAGAATTACTGCAATCACTGCTTCTCGGGAAGACCGCGGTTTTAGTAGGAGACCATAAACAACTCCCTCCCACATTCAGGCACCACGCGCCATCCGTATCTTTGGGGGTAACGGATGAAATGTCCGCAGTGGAGCAGGACGATCCCGAAAGATTGAAAAAGTTTGAAAGAATGGTCACTTCCAGTCTTTTCAAGGAGCTTTTCATCGATGCCCATGACAGCATCAAACAGCCGCTTACAATACAATACCGGATGCACAGAGACATTATGAGGTGTATAAACCAGTTCTACAATTTCGGGCTGGAAAGCGGCATACCTGAGAAAGAAGAAATAATGAAAAAGGCCCACGGCCTGAGAATAAAACAAAAAGATGACTGGGACGTATTTAGAAAGGGTTCCGATATAATCACTCCAGACAAGCATGTCGTGTGGGTTGATTCGTCCTTCGATAGAAACAATACGTATCACCCGGATGTTCAATGGGGTGGCGGTTCCTCGAAAGCTAATGAACGGGAAGTGCTTATCGCCCAGCAGGTATTGAACCAGATAGACGAACTCGTCTGCATGGAAAAAGAGAAAAATGCGGAAGACGAATGGGGATCACACCCGATGCTTCAGCATCTGGAAGGTGATCGCCTTCCCCTCGGTTTTATTACGTTTTACGGAGGCCAGGTTGCCCAATTTAAAAAAACCGTCTTGAAGGGCCAACCATGGCCGTATATGAATGGCATCTGGTCGAATCTCAGTGTCAAGGTCAATACTGTTGATCGTTTCCAAGGGGGTGAAAGACCGGTCGTATTAGTCAGCACGGTCGTTTCACAGAATATACCCGATAAGGCAAAAATAGACTTTAAGAGGGCAACAAAGGAATACAATCCTGACACCTTCCGTCAATCTAAGCCCTCACTGGGTGGAATACCATGGCCGAGCACGGGATTCGTCAAGGCATACGAGAGGATAAACGTCGCATTATCAAGGGCTCAGAACCTGCTGATAATCATTGGGAACAGGTGGGGGTTCGAGAAGGTCAACATACAGATCCAAGATGATCTAAAAAAAAGAAAATATAAAAGGCGAGTTTACAAAAAGATATTGCAGGAAATTGACAAGAGAGGTGGAAATATAAATGGCGCAACCCTTATCTGAAGCCCGCTTCATCCGCATATTCAGTCAAAATAAAAGAGGATTCAGGCCCTTATTCAACGCAAGGATTCTCTGGCCTTTTCAGATATGCGATATCGCTGCCGAATGCGTAACCACCCGGGAACTCACACTGCTTGAGAAGTTCATTTTAAAAGGATATAATGAAATTTCCAATACCACTGCGGCGGAAATTGCCGAGCAGCTTGGATTATTCGAACCAATGTTGATAGAGAATACCATCGATAATCTACAGAGTTCAGGATCATTGAATGTAGATGAATGGGAATCGGAGACCGAGCATGAAGTAGGGGATTGGATTGAAGAAACTGACGATGAAGATTGGTCGGAGGAAGAATGCGATTTGGAGACCGAGGATGAGTATGCGATAAGCCCTAGGATAGAGAGGCTCGTCAAGGGGATGGAAAGATTAAAACGCCTCTGTGGGAAACTGACGGACAGAGGTAAAAAAAACCTCTTAAGGGGGAAGATAGATAATCCTCCGGAAACGAAAAAATTCCGATTATGGAGATCGCTCATTGGAGGTAGTATATTTCCGCAAAGGGGACGATTGAACATTGATAATACGGAAGAACCATCCGATGATAACTGTTGCCCGAATGTAATGGATACGTACAGGGATAATATTGTTTATAATCTGGGAGATTCCCAGGTGGAGAAAACACTGAGAAAGAGCAGAGATATCTCCAGTGGAATAGAGGTAAAGGCACAGAGAATGGAGGACCCGGACGATGACTTTATCGGCTGGATACCTATCTATGCGACATTGGCACTCGATAAGAAAGGCAAGCATCGATGGTTCATTCATATTGAAGCGAATAGGGAAACGGATGAACTCTCGAAGGAGCTTGCTCAGGAAAGTAACCTTATCTCTGAACTTATCCAACGATACTCAACCTCGTCTGGGTCATTGTTAAAGACAGGTCCGGATTCACAATTCATCCCATTTCAGATACTAGATTTCGAGTTGGAAAAGTTGCTTAATAGAGCGAATGTGTTAATTACCGGTAACAAGCCACGATTAAGGAAACAACCCGTGCAAGGGAAAATCCAAGCATTGGAGAAACATATTAATTCCTTCAACGGAGCAATATTCACAATATCCAAAACGATCCGGTATCAGGATTCGATTAATTCGTACAGACGACTCGTAAGCGGATTTAAACTAAACGACGGCACGTATATAACAGATTGCGGTTCTTTGGTACTGAACGCAGTCGAATTGACCATCGACGGCAAGAAGCAGTCATTTCCCGTCGTGACAGAGGACAAAGAGTTATTCAACAAAACTGTTACCGTCCTTTATGATAAACTCGATTCCCTATCTAGGTTTAAACTTCTTCCCGGAGAACTTACTTTCAATGACTGGTTTTCCGAAAAGATTAAAAAGGCGTCCATTACACAACTCAAATCATCCGTAAAAGAGGCTTTTTCGCATCTATCGAAGGAGGACACCGAACTAATTATAGTAATACGAAGCAATGTGTTTCATTATCTACAAACCAGAATTCTGAAAACCGTTAAAAAGAAAAAAGAACTCATGACATTGCTAAAAACTACACATAAATTGGATACAAAATTTAAATTGGGGATCTGGCAGAAACTAGACCACATTGTGAACCAACTTGTATATCTGGAAGGCCAAAAAATCGGGGCCTTGGAATCCTGGATCGACCAGAAGAAGGGAAGCATTACACTACCCTGGGAGGATGCTGCCGCACTCGATAATCATCTATTCGGCTACTGCAACGATACAATACACCGTCTGTTCAAGGAAATGGAACAAAAAATAAGGGAAGAAGCAAGTTCGAATAAGGTGATTGGCGGAAGTCTGTTTGATTATATAAACGGGCTGAAGGAGAGAGGAGCAATTTCAAAGAACCTCGCCAGGCGTCTCGATGAGTTCCGCAGGAAAAGAAACGATCTTGAACATGAAGGATTCGAACGCATTACGTTGAAAGTAGCCAAGCAATATATTGCAATCGGTAGAAGCTTCTATAAGGGAACGGAGGGGAAGTGGAGTATTCCTATGAACCTATCCTGGGAAAGCGTTCTTACCCTAGAGGAATTCGAGAACAGATTGGACCGCACAAACGAATTGGTTGCAGATATCACAAATACCGGCTTGAGTGTGAATGGGGATATATGGTATCTGCCCCTTGCGAACAGCTATCCCAAAAATACAAGCGGTTTGAACCCGAATACATTATCGAAATTACACACTGTACCCGATACGGATTATGGAATGTCCTCAGGTACTTTCAGAGAGGAGATATCCATGAAAATGGTCAACTCCGAAATTATTAATGAAGTTATAGCCCAAGAAATAATGAAAAAAGGGTTTCCACAGCACATGGATCGGGGCATCTCTGCCTTGGATTCCATGGGTCTTACGCGTCCTCAAAAGGCACTATCAGATCGGATAATGGTACATATACAAGTCCCCGTTAACGGAACGCAGTTCCTCACACTGTGGAGTTCATATAATACTCTCGAACACATATTCAGCAGGGAGAAAGTAAGCCAGAAAATGAATCAGGCACTTGCCTCGAAGCAATTCAATTGTACATGGAAAGAGTTCAGAGTGATTGTAAATAAGTGCGATTCAGGCCTGTCGAAGCGAAACCGTAATCGCCTGGCTATAAGGGCTTTGGATTCGCAGCTTCGAGAGGTAAGGAAAAGTGAAAAAGTGAAGGACATCCAGAACATGGGGAAAAAGATAGAAAAAGCCCTCAAGAACATCAACTGGAAGGAACCCATAAGCAAGACCGACGGCTGGCTGTCCGGGAAAGTAATTGGGTTATTAAACGAAGGAAATGAGGAGGAAAAGAAGAATCTTGTTCTTGCTCTGAAAAAGGTGAGAAAGGGTGGGACGATTCTCCCGAACGAGATGAAGAAAAGCAATGTTCAAATAGATGAGTTCATTAGAAAGCATGAGAAGGAATGAGTGAGAGGTGAAATGGATGAGCAGTTACGGCGTTTCGGGAATAGAATTAGAAAGGATCAAAATGGAGGAAATCAGGAAGGAGGAGGAAAGAAAACGGAAAGAACAGGTGAGGGCGAGAATCGGAGATATCAAAGAACAATTAAAGATAATCGAATTGGGTTTGTCTTCGTCCGGCGATCTCAACCACGTAATGAACGAGTTTAACATTGCGAATGAGACGGAAAGAGAGGTAGATCAAGTGATGGAAAACGATATAGACAAAGCCTATGAAATCGTTCAGACCGTCAAGGCGACCATGTCTTCTCTACATTCTCTCGCCCAAGAGAGGAAGATGAACCGAAAAATGGAGCTGAACCTCATCCACATAAGTATTGTGAGCGAGAGAGAGCGTGCCCTGGACGTATCGTTGGACGCAAAGCGGGAAAGCCACAAGGATCGCATCCGCAGGGTCATATCCCGATTGGACATGCTGCTCTCGGAATTCGATAATGGGTGCCGTCAAGGAATGGAGGGAAAGCTGGGAGCCTTGAAAAAGGAAACGTCGGCTATTGCTCAAGATATCCGGGAATTCCAGTTTCGAGAATCCCAGAGGCGATACGTACTTCGATCACTGAAGACCACCATGGAAGACATGGGATTCATCACGGCGAAACCCAAACTGCTAAGGGATAGTAATCAGGTGGTGCTTACGGGAAAGATGCCTTCGGGCCGCACGGCTTCTTTCAGGGTTGATTTGGAAGGAGGGATGGAATTCGACCTTGAGGGATATATGGGACGGGAATGTGGAAAGGATATCGATAGAGTGCTTGAAACTCTTTCCGACAGGTTCGAGTGTAAATGCAGCCCACCACAGCATAACTGGAAAAACCCGAACAGAATATCCAAGGGGTCCAAAGGATTTCCCACTGGCGGCAAATCCATGAGCGCAGGGGATGGTCGCCGATGAGGAAAGACCGAGATTATTCGTGGTTGTCAACCTTTAAAAGGGAAGCCGGATACCGGCGCTGCATTATCATGTACGGCAACGTAAGGGACCTCTGGTATGACACAGGCACTTCCAAGTATCTTCGGCTATCCCAGTACCTGAACATGAACATGAAGGATTTCACCACAAGGGCCAGGTGGGATAGGTTGGAAGGCTTCAATTTTCCGACCAAGGGACAACTCCGCAGATTCCGTGAGGCTCTTGAAAGGCAGGTATCCGCCACTTCGGAAGAGGGAGAGGAATACAACCTAGAAGAAGAGAATGAAACATCCAATACCGGAAGGACCACGGACAATAACGAATTCCGTTCAGGCGGATTCGGAGGGAATGAAATAAGAGGTTCAGAGAGTTATGCCAAACCCGAAGAGGCATTTTCAGCCATCAGGTCTATTCTGTCCTCGGAACACGAAAGGGGTCTTTTCATACTGGACTGGAGCGAGCACATGCTTTCAACCGCAAATCAGCAGGACCTTGATGAAAGAGAGATGCTCATCAACCTTGCGAAAGGAGTTACCGACCAGCCTTTCGGACAGTTGACAGGAACTGCAATGGGCAGACCAACAGGACTCCTGGTAATCATCACCTCGTCCCTCGGAGCACTTCCTCCGAAATTTTACAATTACGACAATCGAATAAAGCTCCTTTCTATCCCCTCGCCGGATATTGATGATAGGAGAGAAATGATATTCCGCCACCAAGAGGATGTCATCGTCAAGGTAAGCGAGAAGGAGGGAACCTACCAGGATTCCGCCGCTGCATGTAAGCTTCTTGCCGAGATGACAGATGGCATGAGCTTCGTCGATATCCGTAACATTTTATCTCTTTTGATACAATCCAAAAGTCCGATGACCATCGAGAGCCTCATGAATCTCTACAAGTTCGGTGAGAGGGATTCCCCGTGGGAAAAACTGGACGAGGAAAAGATATCGAAGGCCAAGGAGATAATCACACAGAGGGTGAAGGGGCAGGAGGAGGCCGTGGATCACGTATGCACCATGATCATAAGGGCTTTCCTGGGACTTTCGGGAATTCAACATTCATCAAGAATGTCCAAACCCAAGGGTACCCTGTTCTTCGTGGGGCCGACCGGCGTCGGAAAGACCGAATTAGCCAAATCCATTGCAGAGTTCATATTTGGTGATGAGAACAACTGCCTTCGTTTCGACATGTCGGAGTTCAGTCAGGAACACGCGGACCAGAGGCTCATTGGCGCGCCGCCGGGATACGTGGGTTTCGAGGAAGGTGGTCAACTGACGAACGCAGTTGCTGAAAAACCCTTCAGCGTTCTCCTGTTCGACGAGATAGAAAAGGCCCATCCTAGGGTTCTCGACAAGTTTCTTCAGATCCTTGAAGACGGAAGGCTCACGGACGGGAGGGGACAGACGGTTCATTTCTCCGAGACGGTGCTGATATTCACCTCGAACATAGGGGCCAATAAAGTTAAGGAAAAACGAAAAAACGAACTCAAAGCACATTTTCTTGATGCGGTTAGAGAGCATTTCAACGAAAAACTGGGAAGGCCCGAACTTTTAAACAGATTTGGGGATAACATTATCGTATTCAACTTAATAGACGACCCGGAGATCAGAAAGCAGATTGTCCTATCGAAGCTTGAGGGAGTCCATAAGCATCTGAAGGACAAGTTCGACATCGAGCTGGAATTAGCGAACGATGTTATAGAGAGCTTCATCACCTTGGGGGATGTGAGCCACGGGGGACGGGGACTGATCAATGTAATCGAGCGGAACCTGATAAATCCACTTAGTTCATGGATATTCGAAAGGCTTCATATGATACGAGAACTGGGATCCAAAACGGTCAGAGTTAACATGAAAGATGACAGGTGCCATTTTCAATTCAATGATTAAGGGGTGAGCGATTCATCCAAACCAAGGAAGCGACAGTGCTCAACGTGGCCGGTACTCTGCAAATTTCGGAAGCGAACGGACCAGGGCTACGAGCGGTAATATGGGTGCAGGGATGCACGCTGGGCTGTCACGGATGCTGCAACGAGGACATGCAGCCTCATACCGTCCGATCCTTGGTTCCCGTGGAAGACCTCGTTGAATGGATATCTTCCATTTATGGGATTGAGGGAATTACGGTAAGCGGGGGGGAGCCCTTCGAACAAGCGGAAGCCGTGGCAGCTTTCCTTGAGGGCGTGAGAAAGATCAGAACGACAGAGGGGCTACCATTGAGCATTTTTATATACGCCGGATATGAGTACGATTATCTGAGGGATTCTCAAAATCCCGATATAATAAGAATGCTTGGCCTTATTGACATACTGTGTGCGGGTCCGTTCGTATTGGATAAAAAGGACGAAGGACTCCTGTGGAGGGGGTCCTCGAATCAGAAGCTAATCTATCTTACGAATAGATATTCGAAGACAATGGAACCGGTCTGGCTCATGAACAGCCCAGTGGACGAGGTAACGATCAGGGGAGGTCTTGCCATTTCAACAGGATTCAAGAAGGAGGATGGACTTCAGAACCGGATCCTTCAATCGGGAGAATAACATTTCTGTGTTATACAATGGAAGAAAATTAATAAAGTGGTTTGCATGGACACAATAACGTCATATCCGAGGAGGAGAGAATATGGATTTTAGAAAAATTTTTATAGATAAGTATGGTGAAGATAAATGGGATTTTTTCCATAAACAAGCCAGGACGATTCAGGACAATATCAAATATCATTTTACAAACACAGAATTCCTCTGGAAAGCCCTTTCTGTCAGAGGTTGCTCTTTACCTGTGGAGGATTTCGAACGTTTAGAATTCTTGGGAGACAGCGTGATCAATACCGTTATTGCAAAGATATTATTCGACAAATGTCCGAATTTCGACCCCAATAAACTCACAAGGATAAGATCAGCGATAACAGATAACAAGAATCTCTCGAGGCTATCCAAACAGATCGGTATCGATGAGATAGGAAAGCCCCTTGAAATAGGAGAACTCAACACGAAGCAGTCCGCGGACCTTTTCGAGGCATTCGTCTGCGCAATATTTCTTGACAGTGGATGTGATTTTTCATTAGTCGAGAAATTATTATTGGTGATTATCGATGTGGATGAAGTGATAAGAGAAATCATGGAGCGTCCGTGGGGTGAAATTGATCCCAAGGCTTACCTCAATCAATATCTCCAAGCGAATAGACCCGGTCTTTCCATCGATTATAAAAGAGTTGAGCCCCAAGGGACGCTAAATTCACCCATATTCACGTACGAGGTACTTATTATTGATAAAGACGGGACGGTAGTGAATTCTCAGATTGGCAAAGAAGGAAAGAAGAAAAAGGAAGGAGAAAAGCGTGCCGTTGAAGAACTCCTGAAAAGATGGAAAGAGGAGGGAAGGCTGTATGAGTAGAGAAACATATCCTTTCGTTCTGAACACAGGAAGACTGAAAATTGATTACAGCGATAAGTGGGCGATATTCGAGATCAACTGTCAGAACTGGGACGACAAGTATTTCGATAGGATCATCGAGATCAGAAGGAATTTTGCCCATGAAAAATATATGCTGGAATCGAGAGGAAGGATACTCATTGGAATTCCGAGTTGTGAACAGGGAGATATCGACTGGAGAACTGAAAGAAAGCAGATAGTGGATGCACTTCAAAGCAAGTTCGATTCGGAAGTGACGCTCGATTCTGTAAGTCTGGATTATCTTTTCTCAATGGGTGAAAATGCAATCCTTCCTATAAAGGAGGCCATAGGTGGGATTATCGGTGGAAAATTAAAGGAGATGGGCTTCGAAAAGGTCTCCTCCAAGGGGAGCGTCGGTCGTTTCTTTCACCCGGAATATTGCAGGAAAAAGGTGGTCGAAGCCGGCCGGGTAAGCCTGCGTCACCTGATAGAATTCGTCTTGACCGTTAACTATAAATCCGGCGGTCAAGCGTTCGAATCGTTCCTTTCGATAGACGTGAAGACAGAAGTATCCGGCAGTGAGACACTGCTCGACCTCCTTGGAAATAAAAAGGGGGAGCGGGAGATAAAATACTGGCCAAAGGACCAGTGGAGGTGGGAAATCAAGGACAACATCATTTCCAATACAAATCGGAAGAAGGCGTATCAACTTGTAGAGATAGAGGATTTTCGAGACGGCGAGGACAAGCCTCTGAATCTCGTACCATACGGAAAGATGAAGAAAGCCACGGTGAGGCAGTTCCTTAATAGCAAGCGCCTCAGACCTGAGAAAAACGATATAATCGCGGTTCTAAAGGACAAATCCAAACAATCGAGGGACCCTAACGTAGAATACCGTTTACCGGCCTCGCTCCTCGAACACAGCGTCACGAACAGCTCGGTAAAGGGCCGAGAATGGGAGAGGGACTTCCATAACTTCTCAAAACTGAAGCCACGGGATCGAGTAATAATAATCGGGAGATTGTTCGATTATCTGAAACAGAAAGGGATCGTGGAGTACCCGAAAAAACTCAAGGGCTCTGTTCCATCGATAGCACATCCCACTGTGGGTAGGAGACAGGAAAGTGCATTTGAAAAGAGGATTAATGTCGTGGACATGGGAGTAGAAGAATGGGGCTTTTTAAAGAAAATCAAGATATATCATACCGAAAGAGACCGGTCCCGGGCATCATCCTTGAATGGTGTTTTCCGGGATATATTTGAACAAATGAGGAAACGGAGCAAAATTTCTATACCGGATATTGAGATGGAAAGGTATTCGAGTTCCAGGGATATCAAGCACATAGCATTCGAGAAGGAGGAGAGACCGGAAGAAACCCTGCACCTGTTCATAGGATTTAGAGAGGAGGATTACCGGAACGTCAAGACCTGGTTCACACATCAGAACAGAAAACCCGTACAGTTCGTCCAACCCGGAAATATCGGGTGCAGGCGGTATCCGCTCGTGAAGACCCTGATACCCCAAATGATCGCAAAGACAGGAGGGTTTCCGTACAAGCTTGATCCGCCTCTACTGGACAGGGCGCTTATCATCGGCCTGGATAAGGCAAGGGATTCAAGTAGCACGAGGCCTTCGGCCAGTGCCGGGGTGGCAGCCGTCAGTCCGGAGGGGAGATACGTTTCAGCGGCCTCAACGCCGCTGGATACCTCGAAACACGATAGGATCGATGTGGATGTCCTCGCGCCGAAGATACTCGAGAACATAGAAGAATACCAAAAGAAACTGGATTATGTGGTCATTCTCCGGGACGGGGCTCCCTCGATATGCAGATCGGAGGTGGCTCCGTGGAAGAAACATCTTTCCTCGTACGGTCTCGATCTGGTGTTCATGGCTTCGAGAAAACAGAATCCATACCGGGTATTCCCGGAACTCAGCGACAGGGGGGCAGGGCACAGATTGAGACTGCCAGCAGTAATTGATGGGGCCCCCCTCTCACAGGATGATTTTCTGGTTGTCACCACGAATCCCCCACAGGGAACCGCAAGGCCGGTGCTATATACGCTCCTCGAGAATGATGCAGGTTTTTCCCGTGAAGAGATCAAGACGAAGGTGGTCGCTCAGGTGGTGAGTATGTCCAAGCTCTGCTGGGAGTCGCCTTTGGCAACGAGCCAGCCGCTGCCCCTACACTATGCAGATAAGTTAGCAGCATTTACTCAAGTGACACAACATCCCTGGGTTTCGAGCAACAGATATCCAATGTTTATCTAAAACGGGGTCGTGAATATTCTATTTTCTTTCCTTGATGGGTTCGCCTAACGGCCTCAGACTTGGCCTTCTCAATATGGGGCTTACGACGCAGTAATGTTCGCTTTATGCTACGGACTGCTGATTTGCTCCCCCTTTTGGGATTTGCGTACCGCTTCAACACAGTGATTACTCCCTATGCAGGGTATATGCTACATGGCTTCCTGGTCTTCCCATGATAGGACTTTCACCTGCAAGCTTTGCTGGGCTTATGACCTTTTCCCTCGTTCCATCATGAAAACCTTTCTTTCTGACGGACGGAACATCGGTCCGGCATGCAATGAAAATGGCAATTAAGATTAAATACCCATCAATCCGTAACCCCGCCGAGCCTACCCTTGATTACGTTGATGTAGTATACAGGAAGTGATTCAAAATGGGCCTTGCGGGCAGAAACCTCGTCTCTCTGAACGATTTCGAAACATCCGATATAGAGCAGATGATAGAGCTCGCCTGCGACATGTCCCGAAACATGCGGGACTATGGCGATCTCCTCTCGGGATTCATCATGGCAACGCTGTTCTACGAGGCCTCCACAAGAACGAGGTTGAGCTTCGAAGCGGCCATGTTGAGGCTCGGTGGAAAGGTGCTGGGCTTCTCCGATGCTTCCACGACATCATCAAAGAAGGGAGAGTCCCTGGCGGATACGATAAGGGTGATCGACGATTACTCCGACGTGATAGTGCTGCGGCATCCAAGGGAGGGATCGGCCATGATGGCCTCCCAGTATTCCACGGTACCGCTTATCAATGCGGGGGACGGCGGCCACAGACATCCGACACAGACCCTCACCGACCTTTTCACCCTCAAAAATGAGCTCGGCAGGATAAACGGCTTGAAGATCGCCGTTTGCGGCGACCTCCTCTTCGGTCGGACGGTGCATTCCCTTCTGGAGACCCTGTCCCGTTGGAAGAACAACTCCTTCCGTCTCGTTTCACCGGACGAACTGCGGATCCCAGAATGGCTGAGGAGTAACCTGGAGAAGAAGAACATCGATTTTCTTGAGACCAGCGATCTCATCGAGGGCATGGAGGGAGCGGATGCACTCTATATGACCCGGATACAGAAGGAGAGGTTCTTCAGCGAGGAGGAATATCTCCGCCTGAAGAACGCATACATACTGAATGCCAAACGCCTTCGGTATGCCCCGGAAAAGATGATAGTCATGCATCCCCTTCCCCGGGTCAACGAGATACATTACGATGTTGACGGGGATGAACGGAGCCGGTATTTCGATCAGGCTGCAGGGGGGGTCCCGGCGAGAATGGCGCTGTTGGCTCTCCTCCTCGGGAGGTGGCCCCAATGAAGGTGAAGGCGATAAAACGGGGAATTGTCATCGACCATATCACTGCGGGGAAGGGGCTCGAGATCTTCAGCAAGTTGCAGCTCGAGAACGTGAACTTTCCGGTGGTCCTTCTGATGAACGTCGAGTCCCCAAGGTATGGAAAGAAGGACGTCATAAAGGTCGAGAACCGGATCGATCTCGACATGAAGATGCTGGCCCTCATCGACGATCAGCTTACCGTCAATATCATCGAGGATAACCGGGTATCGGAGAAGAGGAAACCATCTCTGCCAAAGGAGGTGGAGGGCCTCTTCAAATGCGAGAACCCGCGCTGTATATCCAACGAGGACCCCTTTCTCAATCCACGGTTCAAACTGGCGGATGAGGGAGCCAAGATCTATCAGTGCATATACTGCGAGGAGAATATACTGCTCAAGAATAAGAGATTCTGATATTGGTAATGCGATCATTCCTGTACCCCCAACACCCGTCGTCCAACTCATTCCTGCATTATTTCAACTATAATCCGAAAATACTTTAAAGAACGAACTTCGCAAGGGGAGTTCGGTTCACAATATATTTGTTATATACAATACTGCGGGGAAAAGTTATTTAGTTGAAGATTGCGTTATTATCCATGGATAACGGGATGGATTTGTGCATGATTCCGTTATAATGATATGAGGATGCAGAGCGTTCCAAAAAGTGGTTGGGTGTTGTTAATATGAAATCTCCCCAGTACCTCTTCTTCGCCTTTTCTATCGCGATATCGCTTATAGTGATCACGCAGGTTCCCGTTGTGGTGGCGGGTGTGGAGCGTGACCTGACCGCCGCGAACCCGGGTAGCGTGGAAGATGGAAGTCCTGATGGGGACATGCGTCCTCTGATCACGGAGGAATACGTACCGGCCAGCGATGTTGGCTCCCTTCCTGAATCGATTGTTGAAGATGGCGTTACCCTGGTCCCGGTCGCCGGCAGGGACTACGTTGACATCGGACCGCTGCCGGAGGTATCATCGGAGCTGTCCGGATCATGGGTGGACGCTACCCCCATGCTGCGGGAGAGGGGCATGGTCCCGTCCACGCCCTTGGTCGATGCTCCGGACAAGAGAGCGGGCAGGGACGACGTTGGGGACGTGCGTAATTTCTGGGCCGTCAACTACCAGACCGGGAGGTGGACGCAGATCAGCGGTACGTGCCGGGCCTCGACCGACCACTGCTATGTCTATGTTCAGGACGGGAAGAATTACAATCAGAACAAGGTAGACTTCATAGCGACCCAGTTCAACACGACCATATATCCAAAGGATACGGCGGTGTTCGGACCGCCTCCGGACGTAGATGGCATCGAGCAGGTGTATATATTCATCTATCATATGGACGGAGCAAGCGGGACCGGCGGCTATTTCACAGGTATAAACGAGGTTAACAATCCAAACGATCCCTGGTTCCAGTTCTCCAACCGCTGTGAGATGTTCTACATAGATCTTGGTGATTATGCATCATGGGGGCAGCATATTGCCGCACATGAGTTTCAGCACGTGATACACTTCGGTGCAGATGCAAATGAGAATACCTGGGTGGACGAGGGTTGTGCCGACCTCGCCATCCTGAAATGTTACGGGTGGGTCAGTGCCGTGGCCGGCCACGTCAACAGCTTCAAGAACAATCCGGACAAGGATCTCACGGTCTGGGGACAGACGAACAAGGACTACGGGGCCTCGGTTTGCTTCATCGATTATCTGGAGGAACACTACGGAGGCGACGAATTCATACGAGATCTGGTGCAGGAGCCAGGCAACTCCATCAACGGCATAAACGCCGTTCTCCGTAGGTATGGACACAGCGACACCTTCGTGGACGTCTTCAAGAACTGGACCGTGGCCAATAAACTGGACAGTGCTTCCCCGGGAGGAGGGATGTACAATTACAGGAACATCTCCATTCGAATCCCGAACACGGGCAATTACAACAATACCCATTATCCCGTCAACAACGTCAACAAGAACGTACATCACTGGGCCGCCGATTATTACGGCTTCAAGGACGGCATCGGCATGCTGGAGTTCTCCTTCAACGGCCACGATAACCACGAGTTCGCCCTCATGGCCATCAAGAAGGGGGCGGGAGGCACCGAGATCGAAGAACTCCAACTCGACTCGGACCAGGATGGTGATTTCGGCATCCTGGGCCTGGGGCCGACATACGATGAGATAATCATAGCCGTCTCCTGCATCAATTCTGGCACCGGCACCGTCCCATACAGGTTCAGCGCGGACACATCCAACAAGCCCGTCATCATACACGAGCCTATCGAGGACAACAACGAGATCGACGGTCCCCATTCCGTGAATGCCGTAGTGGTGGACCCGGACTTCAATCTCAACGTCAGTTCGCTGATGATGTATTATAACAAGGACGGGAGCAGCAATTACGTCGAAGTACCCCTCGATAACGTTCAGGGTGACGAGTATACGGCCGAGATCCCCGGCCCATCGGAGAACGTGACAATATTCTATTACATGAGCGCTTCGGATGACGACAACGTTACGACGCATCCCTTCCAGGCGGATCCCCTGGATAACAGCACGGTACACAGCTTCATCGTCGTACCCGACCTGGCTCCTCCGGTAATCGCACACGAACCCCTGAAGGACACCGTGTTCACGGGCCCCTTCGAGATACTTGCAGGGGTGGTGGACGACTGGTTCCTCGATCTGGATTCGGTATCCCTTCATTACAATTCCACCTCGCTGCCCGACTGGCAGACACTGCCCATGGCCGGAACGGACATGCCCGACGAGTTCAGGGCGATGCTGCCCTCCAGGGACCAGGGGGAGCGTATAAACTACTATTTCACGGCGCGGGACAGCTACATGGTCCCGAACTCGTGCAGGGAACCCCTGGTGGGATATTTCACCTTCGACATCCTGGTGCCGGCCACGGTGCTCCTGGTGGACGATGACCAGGCGGGGAACCATACCTCCTTCGACACATACTATCGGGAGGCCCTCAATTCCACGGGGATCGATTATCACGTTTACACGGTACCCTATGTGGAGGACGGTCCAAACGGAACCATCCTCGATCAGTACGACGTGGTGATATGGGAGACCGGGGACGAATGGGGAAATTACATCTCCGAGCCCGAGGCCGGGACCACCCTTACTAGTAGCGACAGGGCGGCCCTGTCGGAGTACCTTGGCATGGGAGGGCACCTCCTTCTCAGCGGAAGCTTCATCGGTCTGGAGCTCCGATACGATTCCCTCTTCAGCACCGATCTGGGGATCCTGTACGACGGAGCTCACAATTACACGGGCAGCCCCACCCTTTCTGGCGTCGAGGACCAGAGGATGACAGGAGACATCCGGGGCAGCCTCGAGAACAGGAGCAGCGATTCCGCCCAGCGCTACGTTGCCAATTATTCCGTTCTGGGGGACAGAAGCGAGGTTATCTTGACCTCTCTGAACGGCACGTGCAACGTTGGATTCCGCATCGAGACGGACGTGTATCGTGCCGTCTACTTCTCCTTTCCCTTCGAAGAGATATCGGACAATGATACGCGGGACGTCCTGATGGCCCGGGTCCTTGAGTTCCTCCATACCTCCATCTCCGTGGAACATTCTCCCGTCAGGAGTTCCATTGACGTGGATATTCCTCAGGTCGTTTCGGTGGAACTCACCACGCTGAGCCCCATTGAATCGGCCGGGGTGATGTATTCCACGGACGGAAGCAACATCGATCTCATACCTCTCGTCCATTCCGGGGAGACGGATCGATACGAGGGAGAGATACCGGGCCAGCCCGGCGGTACCAAGGTCTATTATCATGTTATCGTCACCAACGAATTGAAATGCAGGGGATTCCATCCTGCGGACGTTCTTCCCGGAGACATGGGATCGTGGCATAACTACACGATATTCGCCTCGGATGACGAGCCGCCGGAGATATTTCACCAGGCGAAATACGACGTATTCTACAGGGAGAACTACACTTTCCTGGCCTCCGCATCCGACAATGTGGACCTGAATTACAGCACCTTCGCGGTGGAATATGCCTTCTCCGACGATCCCGAACACATGATAATGCGCTCCGCCCCCTTTCAAGAGGCATCTCCCGGCCTTTACGCGGCCACCGTGGAGGCCCCCCCCGGGAGGCTGTTCTACCGGATCAGCATATCCGATATCGTGGGAAATCACGTCAGTCTGCCCAGGGACGATCTGGAGGAGCTCGACCTGTTCTTTCACGATGATCTGGAGAAAGGCGCATCCAACTGGAGCTTCCCGGGAAGCAGCAATCCATGGGAGCTGTCTTTATGGAATGACACGAGCTTCCCCGGGCTTCTCATATCCGGACTCGACCGTTCCAATTCAATCTTCCTGAGCACAGGTGCCAATTCAAATTACAGTGCGGGCGCCAACGCAAGGGTGCTATCGCCGGAGATCGATCTCACCAGGGCAATGGATGCCGAGCTTTCATTCTACATGTGGGCGAACCTGACCCCCTTCAATTCCAGCGGTCCTCTGGACAGCATCTTCGACGATCTCGTGGTGGAGGCGTATGACAAGACGGGATACACCACGTTTCTCACGTACAATCATACCACCATACCCATGGAGGACTCCTGGCGGCGCTACGAGTTGGACCTTTCTCCCGTTGCCGGTCGGATTGTGAAGCTCTCCTGGCACCTCGTCGACCGGGATGAGAGCGCCCAGGGAAGGGGAGTTGCCATTGATTTCATAAAGGTGGCTGGGAATTTCAACAATTCCATACCCTCTCTGGGGTCGCTGTCCTGCTCACCCGAAAGCGGTTTCAACGGATCGTACTTCACGTTCAATGTTACGTATTCGGATGCGGACAACGACAGGCCGGAACATATCATGCTGGTACTGGACAACGGGACCCGGACGGTGGAGATGGTTCCCGTGGAAGAATGGGACGAGATCTGGACCGACGGCAAGAACTACACCGCTTCCGTCAATCTCACCCTCGGGGCACACGATCATTTCGCCCGGGCCAGGAACATGTACGATAGCGTTTCCACTGATCTGAGGACGGGTCCGGACGTGCTTGAACCGAATTTACCTCCGGTCCTGGAGCTTGAGGACCTCGTGGTGATCGCAGGGCATGAACTTGCGGGCAGTATTGCTGTTACCGATCCCGATGGCGATGAACTGACCTTCGAGGATAATTCCAGCATAATCGATATAGATCCCGCCTCGGGGAATTTCAGCTGGACACCGGACCCCGGTGATGTGGGGACCTATGAAGTGTGGGTGGGAGTGTCCGACTCCCGTTACGAGGTCTGGGGCTCCTTTGGCATAACGGTCACGGCCAACAGCCCTCCGGTGGTCACGCGTCCCGAAGATATGATCGTCCGGATGGGTGAGGTCACGAACATGACCATAGAGGCCTTCGATCCGGACAACGATACGCTTCGATATTATGCCGATAACGACCTGTTCACCCTGGAAGGGGAGGAATCCACTGCATCCTTCGTACCGACGAGAAAGGACGTTGGCGATCATGTCATCAAGGTGTCTGTAAGTGACGGGCTGAACCGCCTCGTCAATATCACCTTCAGGATCACGGTCATTCTGGTGAACGATCCTCCCGAATTGCTGAACGGAACGGTGACCCCGTCGGAGGGTGACGACACGACCCGTTTCGTCTTCACCGTCGCCTATGTGGACACGGACGGGGATGATCCCCTGTACGTTACCCTTTTCATGGACGGAGTGCCGCTGAACATGACCGAGGTGGTGGATGAGAGATACGATTTTCCGGGTGCCCTGGTATATCTGGTGAAGATAAAGCTGGATGCGGGGAATCATACCTATTATTTCGAATGCAAGGACGGCAGCGGTGCCGATAACGCGGTCTTTCGGACCGGGGATAGGTTCATCGAGGTTGCGAGCTCTCAGCCGGTGGATCCCGGACCGTCGGAGGAGGAGGAAAACTTCGTTGAGAAGTATCTCAACATATTCGTCCCCGTGGTGTTCATACTCCTTCTGTTAATCGTAATACTCATCCTGGTAATGGCTTCGAGAAGGAGGAAGAAGAGGGAGAGGGAGGAGGAGATGGAGCAAAAGCTCTCCGGGATCACCAGCTGCCCAGTATGCAAGACGGAAGTGGGCATGTATGAGACTGTATGTCCAAAATGCGATTTCCGGCTGAAAAAGCGCGATAACATCTACTCGAAGAAGGAAGACGGATCGAGGATGCGGGCCTGTCCGGGCTGCTACAGCAAGGTGAGCGTTAGAGAGGAGAAATGTCCTTACTGCAAGACCGAACTGGAGGCGGAGAGAGGACCCGACGATGTTCCACCGGAGGCTGAGCTCTTTATGGCCGAAGAGGAGCTACCTCCCCTTCGTTACAAGAAACCCGTGACGAGAACCGTACGGAAGCAGAGAAGCGTGAGAAAGAGGAAGGTAAGAGCCGCCCCCGATACGGAAAAGGAAAGGGACGTATCCGGTCTCGTGTTCAAGAGACCCGACGATTATCAGGGAGACGGAAAGGAGGGGGACGGGGACGGTTATTTCGAGAGGGAACTGGCGAAGATAGTGGGGGAGGATGCGGAAGAACACGAAGAAGCCGCCGACGGGGACGGGGAAGACCTCCTGGATGCCTATGAGCGCTGGAAGAAGGGGGACGGTACGGGAGGGATGGAAGATGAGGAGGCTATGGCCGCCGACATCTGGGATGAAGATTTCACCAAGGACGAGAATGATGAGATAGGGGATGAGGATGGGCCGGTTCCGAGCTGGGACGACTCGGACGACGAATATGCATTTACCATGGAGTCCCAGGACGTCTGGGAGGACGATGAGGAGAGCGGGCAAAACTCTTCCGAGGAAGTGGGACCGCATGAGGAGATAAATGCCGGGAGGCCGGTAGACGGAACGGATGCGGGCATGCACGAAGGAACAGGGGGGATTCGAGCGGGGCATTCCCATGGCCCGGAGGAAGCAGGGAAGGATGACGAGGAGGGCCGATCCTTCCAGTGGCTGGACGCAGATGAGGAGGACCATATGGACGGAAAGGAAACGGAGGATGCCACGGGTAACGATGACGTCGAAGCCTCCTTTGCACCGGTTTGGGGGGACGATGACGAGGATGAGGATGACGATGATGGCGGTGGTGTCAATGAGGATAAAGGGGAAGAAAGTACATTATCCTGGGATGCGGAGGATGATGACGATTACGAGATAGAGGATGCCTACGTCTCCATCGACGATGATGAATACGAGGACAGAACATACGTCGATGCCGAGTTCGAGGTCATGGACAGCTATGAGCACGCAGGGGAGGAGGTGGCCATGTGGGACGATGACGACGCCGATGACTATTTTGAGGTCATAAAGGACGTTAACGAGAATGATCGAAAGAGCCTGGGAAGAACGAAGCGGCGGGTCAGAAGGAGCAGGAGCAGGAACAGAAAGGGGAACACAATTTAATCGACCTTCGCTCAATGGACTTCTTCGGATGGTCCGTTCCGTTTTCTCAATTTCCGATTCAGGGCGGAAACGGATATTATTACGATAAACAAGAATGCTCCCACGATGAGATATACAATACAATATTCGTAGCTGAGCAAGATCCCGGGCTGGGGCCCGGTTTCAACACCGAGATATGCCCTCGTCTCATCCGATTCTCTGCCGGTCCTTGTCGATAGCTTTCCCAGCGTTATGTTCTCGAAGATGATGCTCTCACCGTCGTCATCTGCGGATATCGTGATATGGTCCCCCGGTGAAAGGGACTCGATAATCCCTTCGAGCATATTGTATTTCGTGATGTTCGTCACCTTCGGAACGTAATCCCTCGAGGCTGTGCCAAAGGGATCTCCGGTTCCATCCCCGGTGGCGTTTATATGTAATTCCCCGTCCGATGAATCGTTGGATCCATCAATGGAGGCGTTCACCCGGGAATATTCCACGCTGGTGATCTTCATTCCGGGTCTGATGCCGGCCTTATCTGCCGGAGAGCCTACGTGAACGTCCGTGACCATTGCTTTCGAAAGGTTCGCGAGACACCCGATAGTACATTGAGAAACCAAAATCAGGATGGCGATGACGATCATCAAGGAGGTGGGGCGGCGAGATCCGATGGCTTTCGTCATCCTCGGCACGAGGCGGATCGGACCGCTTGCTGCATCCCGATTCATTGGTTCATGATTCATGCTTTCGAATAAAAGGTTTTCGTGTAAATCCATCCCATTCTGGTACGTCTTCCCTGCCAGATGGGCTCGCCCATCTTTTACGGAAGTTCGGGCATTCTGGCCTTACTTTGAATGTACAGCGTGCTCCAATGATGACGCTTCACGTGAAAAATCACGACCTGTCAACGAAGACGGTCAATCTGTTTCCGTCGCCACCGATAAGGGACAACATCGCATTGAGGATGATATACTCTTGGAAAATAGAGAGAAAATAAATGGTATGGAAGGGGAAAAACCAAAGGAAAGGGAGATGGAACTACTGTTCCAATCTACCCTTTGCGCCGCAATTGGGGCACGTTACAGTGATGGGCCTTTCGGCGGATGTGATGGTGATCGGTCGCTTGCAGCTGTGACATCGAACCTTGACCACCGGGGCTGCTGCTTCTTCTTTTTTCTCCTCCTCTTCCTCCTCCTCTTCCTCCTCCTCTTCCTCCTCTTCCTCCTCCTCCTCCTCCTCCTCTTTCTCCTCCTCTTTTTCCTCCTCTTCCTCGCTATCCCAATCGGGTTTAGCTTCCTCCTTTTCTACCTCGCCCTCCTCCACATCCTCACTTTCTTCTTCCTCTTCCTGTTCTTCTTCCTGTTCTTTTTGTTCCTCTACTGCTTCCTCCTCCTCTTCTTCCGCCTCGATCTCCACGGTGCCGAGGAGCGCTCCTCTCAGATATTCCTCGAAACTAATATCCTTCTCGCTGGCCTTCGCCTGGCTGGAGGAGATGAACTCATTGGGAAGCTTGATCTCGATGGTGGCATAGTCCTTCATGGTATCGGTGAGCTCTCTGAGGGCCAGTGCCTCATCGGTAATATCGAAATTACCGATCTCTATCTTGCCCTTTATCTCCTCTTTCAAGGTCTCAGCGCTCTTCCATGTATCACCGACGAGGATTTTCTCATCCTCTATGTTGATCTTACTCATTCTGTAGTCCCCCAATTCTTGACTCTGTTTATCGTTCTCAAGTTCCAAATTAATAAATGCCGGCCGCTCACGGCCGGCTCTGATCATGCTCGGAGCTTGCCCCCGGAGCATTGATCCCGGGAATCCATCGGTTGGGATGAATTTGGGAAATTGGACGTTCTGGGAAGTAATTACCTGGATTTCCGATAGTTGATCCTGGCCAGTGCTTCCTGATAGTCCTTTGGAGAGAAATATCCCTTGAAGTTACCATCGCCATCCGTCACCACGACCGCGTACGGGTCCCGCTTGGTAACCTCGGGCACAACATCATCCAGAAGAGAATCGTACTTGATCTCCATCACGTCCGTGTTCATCATCTGGGTGACTTGGGTATCGGTGGGATTCATTCCCTCGACGATAGCCTTCAGGAACTCCCTTGCAGTGAGGACACCCTTAACGCTGTTGGCTTCGTCGGTTGCCAGAACGACACCCCTCGGAATCGCCATCAGCTGAGCTGCAGCATCCTTACCGGTGGCCTCCTGGGAGATCTTCTTGAATTCATCGGTTATTACCAGATCCTTCACTCTCATCTGAGAAGCATCCTTCATCGCACCCGTGGGTACGCTCCTTTTCACTACCTTCTTCTTAGCCATTTCCATTCCTCAATTGGATTGTGCTTTATGGGAACAAATAGTTCTTTCCCTCTAATATATTTTCTTTATATAACAATATCGGTACTAAATTGATGAGAATGAATCAAATGGCCATATCATCATCCCCGGCCTTCGCAACAACCGATCCGTCCTCCTTTCCCTGTTCCGCTTTTCCCATCGTTTTTTTCATCCGGCGGCTCTCCATTATCTCCCTTGCGATCTCTATCGTTCGCCTCTCGAATCGGACGATCTCTCGGTCCATATGTTCATGCAACCGTTCCTTGAACGATTCGATCTCGATACCGAGCGCCTTCTCCAATGTTTGCTCCACTTCCGAAGGGACAGGGCTTCTCCCCTCCAAGCCCTGACCGTTTGGTTCATCAACGACGTCGGAAATTATCTTCTCGCTCGATCCCTCTTCTCCCGGCGCATCCTCCCCATCCGCACACAGCGTTCTGACCCAGCGATCCTGAAGTTCAATGAGCTGTTTCCTTTTTTCAGGAGATAATTTACGTGGCGTTTCCGTCTTCTCGACGATGCGGCAACAGGTATCCCCTTCCTCCGGTCTGGGTTTCAAGACCTTGAGCTTGCGTTTTCTCTTGACGGTCCTCTCGTCCATATTATCTACCCTTATAGCACCGTTTGAAAGGCCCACCTCGTTTCTGATGAATTCGGGATGAATGTATTAACACAGCCTATTAATTGACGGGCTCGAAGGCGTAAACCTTGATATCGAATCCATCCTTGAGCTCGAATCCCTCGTATTCCACTCCTATTCCCTTTGCATCTATGTTGACGGTCCAGATACCGGGCTCCGGGGAGTAGACGTACAGAGGCGTGAGGGATTCCGTATCATAGAACTCCCAGTGGGCGATTACAAGGTTCTTGGGGTCTGTGAACCGGATGGTTACGTGCCTTGTAAGCGTTTCGTTGATACCCGCCGCCTTCAATATCTCCTGGACGAGGTCGTTCTTGTCCAGCTGAACGGAGATCTCTATCTTAACAAAGAGGGTCTTCTCCAGAATACGGAACTCCTGGTTGTTGTACTCCTTCGTCAACTGGGAGGGCGGGGCTATCAGTGAAGTGTCGAAATAATATTCCAGGTCCTTCTTCAGGGTCATCTCATATTCCGCTGTTATGTCTTCATCCCGGGGTAGAAAATGATCCATGAGCTCCAAGTCGATACAGCCCGTGAAGAAGAGTAACAGGACCAGTACTGACGATATGATGATCTTTACTTTCGTTCGAATGCTCGGGAGCGCACGTCCCCTTCGTTCCATGACCAAATATTGCTCGCCAATGTTTATAAATATTGTCCTCCACTTTTTCTTTCAACTCCACTTTTTCTTTTCGCTCCCGTCTCCGCTGGACGAGGGGCATAAAAGAAAAAGCGGCTCAAATAAGAAAATGCCCCTCGCCCTGCTCAACGGGAGAAGAGATATGTATGATATCGAGAAAGCCACTCAAATAAGAAAATAGCCCATGCCGCCTCTATTCCCCACCCGTCTCTTACCCTCATACTGTTCCTGTGTCGTTATTGTCCACGAAGCCTCGCTGTGGGAGCCTCCTGGTCGGGGATTATCTCGAAATCCTCGATGGGTTCATGGACACCCGAGGGATTGCTACGGGCTGACGGAGCTTTCCATTCCCCGGTGCCTTCCCTTCCGAATACGGTCCCGCACATTCTGCAAAAAAGATCCTGTGGCGTCAACGGCATGCCGCAGTCCGGACATACGAACTTGTCCTCCAGGAATTCGGCGCTGCAAACGGGACAGGTCGTCGCATCCCTGGGGACATCGCTACCGCAGACCGGGCATTCGTATCCGCTATCCTCGTCGTCGTACGATGGGATCCCCACGTCCTGCGTCCGGGCCGTGAAGGACCGAAAACCGGTTTTTTGGGGTGCGTCGTTTTCCTCCGTTCCACCCTCACGTATCCGTCTGATCTTGAGAAGGATCGGAATGAGAAGAATGAGGAACACTATGAGAAATACCGCATAGATGCCGAATGCGTAGCCGTCCTCCTCATCGATGACGATATCCTCTCTCCTCTCCTGAAGGGTGATGGTCCCAACGTTATTCTCCCCTGCTATGACCGTTACATTTCCGGACGAATACAGCCAGTATCCACTTTCGTCGATCACGATCTCGTATCCGCCTGTGCCGATATTCTCGAAGAGGAAAGTTCCGTTGGCGTCTGAAAGGGAAGTCATGGCCTTCACGCCGGACCTATGCAGTTCGATCCCCACCGATGAAAGTGCGCGGTTCTCGTCATCAACCACCCGTCCCCTGACGATGGTCACCCCGGTGGGCTCTCCCTTCTTGGTCTTGGGAGCCAGGATCAGTCCGGTCCAGTTCTCATTCCAGGTCATGTTGCACCAGATCTCATTGCTGGCATTGCGGATGCCGGTCCTGGAGCATCTCAACCAGTGTCTGTTCTTCATCTCCAGGAAGTGCATGGCAGTCCGCTTCTCATCAAAATCCCGGGGCAGGTCGTCGAAGGTTATGCTTACGTTCAACCGGATCGGCCTCCCCTGGCCCTTGAACGAGACATTGATGAATCTACCCAGAAAACCCTCGGTGAATAGTGTTGGATTCTCAATGGCTCCAAGAACTATCTTCACCGTTCCCCGGGCCACCATGGTAATCCGTGCTTCGGTGCCATTATCAAGCTGCCAGTCCTCGACAATAACATATTCCTCGAGAGGGCGGACCATCACGGTGAAATTGTGCGAAAGGTCGAAAAATCCCCATTTCCGCAGGATTATGGATACGGTCACGATCTGCTCCGAGATTGTCTCGGATGGTTTGAACGAGGTCAGGAATTCTCCCGCGTCCCCGCTGACTCCCTTTCGATGTTCCAATTCCCCGGTGGAACAGTTCATGGATACATTCACGTCCTTCACCGGAAGCTCCCCTTCGGTTACGAGCAGCGATACCTTGAGAGATTCTCCGGAAAAGATACACCACACCGGCTCATCATGCAGGTCAGGCAGAGCTTCGCTGGTGTATGTGACGGATGAACTATATATCTCAAGATGCAGCCGCCGCCTGTTCTGAACCGGGATGGCCATTACATGATACACGCGTATGTAATCCGCGTGGGAACCGCTGACATTGATGAGTATCTCATCGTCCCCCGAAACCTCCCATGCGGTAACTGTGGCGTTATAATAACCGTTCTCGCCGGTGATTCCGCTCACGGTGGATGCAAGCCCTGGCCCAATAACGCTCAAAGCGATGTCCACGTTCTCGAGGGGAATACCGTTCTCGTTTTTTATCCGCACAGACAGATTCCCCGTCTCACCCTCCAGGAGCTTCCACGGTTCGACACTCACTTCCATGGTCATGTTCTTCCTGGCCGCCTTCGTGGTGAACCGAACCAGGAAGGATTCTTCCAGAGAGTTGCCGAACAGGTCCGTGGCCGCCGTCTCCACTCCGATCTCGTATTCGGTCAGCGGGAACAGGGGAGCCATGGGGATGATCGTCAGGTTGTTTCCGCTCCATGAGAGCGCGCATGTAAAGGCCGGCGACAGGGTCAGCGCAAGGGAGACGGAGGATTCGTTCATGGGCTTCGTGAATTCGATGGTTATGTTAGTACTTCGATCGACATCGATGGAATTTTCCGCCGGGAGGACGGATCCTACGCAGGGCGCACCGGGATCGACGGCCGATAGAACCTTCATGGCCAACGTGGATGAATCAGTTACTCCATGGGAATCGTTGAAAAGGACCGTGATAGTATCAACGATGGTGTAATCCGTCAGGGGTGCGTCGTACCGTACTATGGCCGAGCCGTTCTCATCGGTGATGGTCTCATTGGGAGAAACAGTTCCCAGGGAGGCAGAGAAATTCACGGGGATATGTGACAACGGACTTCCCAGCCGGGTGAAATTGACCGTAATGAAGGTGAATCCTCCAGAATGCAGGGTCGTGTTATTGGCCGTTATATCCATGTCCATATTCCGGTTCGCAGCATGTGTGGTAACATCTGAAGGTGTAAAGGATGCAGTTATTGATACGTCACTTCGCATCATGCACCATTGGCCGGCAGATCCGGATATGATGATCATCAATGCAACGATGAAACAGCGGTTTAACATTCTCCTGCTCCCGGGGGTGGGTCGAGATAGTATTATTTCAGTGACTCACAACTCTGCCCTTCGTTCCACGTAAATCGGATAGGCGGATATAACAATTTCGGACCGTATCATTGGATTGGATGCAATGTGAATCCTGCAAATAAAAAAAATACTAGAGAATGGACAGTAAAATGGGACAGAACCAGTTGCCAGAGGGAGGGGATGGGATGTGCTCTTTATTCGTCCAACCGGAACGAAAGCCCCGGCGAACAGAAAAAGAAGGCAAGGATATTATCCTCATGGTCCTGCCCCTTAGTTCATTAACTCACTTGCTTATATAAATATTTTCTTACATTTATCAAAGATGATTCCCTGGCTGGAATCTGATCCCCTGGACCGGTTCAGGACACGATATCCCCGGACCCGGAGATAATAACAAATAGGGCGGCCTCCTTCATCCATGCTGGGTGATCGTACATGAAGATGGTGGGTCTCTGTTGTTACTGCGGAGGGCCGGCTCTCCGGACATGTGAACTGTGCGGAAAGGCGGTCTGCAGGGAGCATGTCAATAGAGGAGGGACCTGTCCGGGATGCACGGGCAGAGACCTCGGACCCAAGCCCTTTGACACGGGCGGGGAGAGGTTTCTTTGATTGTGGCGAGAAATTATATATAGCAGTTTTCAGGATAAAGAATCAGCTGATACTCGCCTGGACAACATATCCTTGAATACGTGAAACAGATACGGAGATTGCAGTGAAAAGTGTCCGGGACGCAGGCATCGGGGCGAGAACATGACCACGAGATACGGTGAGGATAAGAAGCGGTACGAACTGATGGTCCAGCAGGCCCTGAAATACTTTACCAAGAGGGACTGGTACGTTAAGGCCCAGCCCGTCGATTGTCCGAACGGGGAACCGGACCGGATCGGCGCCCACGTACCGGAAATCTGGGCCAAAAAGGATGACAGGGTCCTTATCATGGGCGTGGAAACATGCAAATCCATCGACAGCGAGGACGCAAAGTACAGGTTCAGGGATTTCTCCCGAGCAGATAACGTGGAGTTCCACGTGGCCATCCCGGAGGACTGCAAGTTCAAGGCTCAGGAGATGGCGGAAAAGTGGAATACGCCGGTTAAAAAATTCTGGACATTCTCCCTGTATTGAGACATAGACCGCCGGATTCGACAGGAATCGCTCTGTACAAATTCATTGAAGCCTTTATATCATATCGTCATATTAGAGCTGTTCGTTTCATGGTATCGGTATCAAATCCTCGCGCGGAGATGGCCCAGCCAGGTAAGGCGATGGACTGCTAATCCATTGACGCTTGCGTCTCGAGGGTTCAAATCCCTCTCTCCGCGCTGCATTTCATCCGAGCCAAGGTTCATTTTTCATACATCATGATGTGATGCGATAGATCGAATGACAGACATCTAATGACAATTCATCGAGGGATTGAAATGGTGCACCGACTGACAGCGATCCTTGCGCTCGCCTTGCTGGGAGCCTGTTTTTTTCTGGTGGCCGATGCCCCCGTCACCACCGCCATGAGCATCGTCGGCTCCGTCGAATGCGTCGAGAACACCACTGCGGTCATTCCGGGCAATGTCACTACCTTTCAGTTGAACGTCAGCGTTGCATCTCAGGGTATCGGGGAGGAAATACAGGGGATCCGGGTCGACCTTTCGGTGGATTCCGGAGCCCTTTCCGCCAATCTCTCGGAGAGCAGATTGAGATTCGGAACTCACGGGGGATATGCAAATGTCGAGCTGACAGTCCAGGTGGGAGAGCATGAACTCTTCGGCCAGAGGAACATCGAGATCACAGGTATCGCCAGACCGATGACGGGTCCGGTCCCGGGCATCCGCACGTTCTCTCTTACGCCCGCCAGCTGCAAGGTCAACGTCACGAGGATAAGGGGCATCGACCTTGTCATCGAGGAGAGATACGCGGAAATCTTCCTCAATGGTACTGCGGTCCTGAACGCCACCTGCAGGAATCTCGGCAATGCCTACGAGGAAGCGGCTCTTGCCGTCGTATTGCCCGGGGACGTCGATTTTCTCGAAGTAGGGGCGCCGGAGAATACCATTAACATCATGCCCTTTTCGGATAGGGTCGTGGAAATAGAGGTATCGGCCACAATGGATGCTACGGTCGGAAAGTTGGACATATCAGTGTGTCTCTCCGTCACGGAGGATCCGGAGGAGTTCTATTCGAAGAAGGCGAAGGTTCGGATAGATGTAAGGGAACCCCCCGCGCCCCCCTTGACACCGTTCGAACCCGCTGGCTCCCCGCTTGAGCTGGAGGGTAATTCCCGAGATATCGATATCTCGATATACTCCCACTTCATGGAAATTGGAATGGATTCCACGGGAGTGCGCATATCGGGGAGGGCCGGCGGTGGAACCCTTTCCAGCGTCAGGCTCTACATCGTGCTGCATACCGGAAATTCAAGTGGCGAGGGTTGGTTATGGTTCTCGGTACCGGTTACGGAACATTCCAGGAGATGGAGTCGGTGGGAGTGCGATACCACGGTCACCGGAAGACAATCCCTCTTGTCGGAGGTGCTGGGGAACCTCAGCATCACGGAACAGGTTCATTTCGTGGCTGTTGGTCTGGACTCCCAGGAGGCCTTCGATATCGACGTCAAATCCCGCGCTCTGACCGACATCCCCGCTCTTGTGGAGGAAACTCCCGGGAATGTCAAGGATCCGGAGTCCGCCAATTCCTCGGGGGGTATCGTCGTACCTGTAGTGATAACCGGTATCATCGCCCTGATGCTGCTTCTGCTAATCGTGGTGATATCGAGATCCATCGGATAGGGACGGGTCATTATGGAACCGGTCTAACCGAGAGAGAATGTAGATAAAAGCATCTTGAGGTAATTGTCACCCACCCGGGCATTGGTACTGCCCCTGCCCGGAGGATACCTTTCGCATTCGAAATAGTTCATGCATCTCTCGAAGTGCATCATCGCCCTCTCCTGATTCCCCTCCCTCGCCCGGTTGCGGCCCAGGGACAGGTTCTTGCGGATGGCCCCCGGGATATTATCGCAGTTGATGAGAGCGTCCAGGGATCGGTCGTAGTAATCGCGCGCTCGTTCCGTATCTCCCATATGATGATATGCCCAGCCGACGCCGGCGAGATAATCCGCTCTAAGTTCGTCGATACCTCTACCCCTGGCGAGCTCGGCCCCCGCAAGGAAGAGCTCCCTTGCCTCGGTCCGACGGCCGCCCTTGAGAAGCAGGCGGCAGATCCTCATGCCCGTCTCCAGAACTCGCCGGGTCATGTTGGTATCCAGCAGGTCACCCATCCGATGGAATTCCATGAACCTCTCCCGTATGTTCCCCCACCCCTCCTTGAATGGGACCGGGTCATCTATTTCCGGTATCTCTCCCACATCGTACCCTGTCCCCGGATCCTTGACTGAAACCACCCCCTGCTCCGCACCGCTTCTGTCGCGTACCGATCTAGATAGGTCCGAGAGACTTCTTGCATAACGCCCGAGGGCCTTTCCGTCCCTCCCGAGCCGAGCCTCGATATCTCCTGCTGCCGAATGCAGAACGGATCGGTCACTGGCATCAAGTCGGGATACGAAATCGCCGTCCAGGATCTCAGAGATCTCCTCCTGCCGGTAGACCTGGGGAATGACCGGGGAGAATCGGATGACCGTCGGAGGTATCAGGTGGTAATCATCGGCCTTGAGCAGATGATCGAAGAGAGCCAGCAATCGTTCCTCATCCCTTTCCGAGAACCTGACCGAAGAGGGTGTCATGGCGTTTTCCCTACCCTGGGAGATACGTTCATTAAGACCATTGTACAGGAAGGCGGCCAACTTGCGGTGAACCTCCCTCCTCTCGCTGGGCGGGGTTCTCCGATAGAAGAAATCCTTCACGACATCATGGGAGGCAAGGCAATTATCATTCTTGGTGATGAGCTTCTTTCCGGTGAGAAGACCCACCGTTTCCCAGTCGTGCGTACTCCCTTCATGCCCCCGCTCTATCTCGATATCTTTCCCCGCTCTCTCGATCCTATCGTTGAAAAAGAGACAATCCGTCTCTACCGGTATTCTCGACACGGAAAGGAAACGCAGCAGTGATTTCTCCTCTGCGGAGAGCTTCTGGAAAATCTCACATTCGAGAAAGTCGCTCAGCTCCCCGGAGGAGACCGCCTTCTCACATCCATCCAGGTCCCCGACCATGAGCTCTACGGCCAGAGGGTGGCCCTTGGACAGCTTCATTATGAGGCTCAGTTCGTGATCATCCACAGGAGTGGAGGTTATCTCCCGGCGAAGGCTCCGTATGCTGTCCCGGTCCAATCCTCTCAGCTCGATTTCCCGGACCTTCCTTCGTAACACCGAGTCCCTCACGTCATAGAATCCCCTCTTCTCGCGGGAACACACCAGGAACCTGGCCCGCTCGAAGCTGTCCGATACGTTCTTCAGCATTCCCAGAAGTTCTATGACCTCCGGAGATGCCATGTGCAGATCGTCCAGGACGAGGAGAACGTCCGCTTGCGCCATAATATCCACCAGGGTCCTTGATACGATGGGCAGGTCCTCCAATCGGGGATTGCGTCTGAGAGCTTCCTTCAGCTCCGTGATGCCCTGGTCATTTAAGAACTCCGCCATTTCGAGAAGCAGACTGCGCCGGTCATCCCATGAGTAGAACCGATGCCAGAAGACCTTTCCCTTCTTCGTCCTGCTGACTGCGAACCTCGCCGCCAGGGTCGTCTTGCCGATACCTGCGATACCGTAAACCACGACGAATCTGGAACCGGCATCGAAGGCTTCTGTCAATTCCTTCAATTCTTTTTCCCTTCCGTAGAAATACCGGGTCCGTGGCACGCTGGAGGTGCTCCCCTCTCGCTGCATCTGCCCTGTTTTCCGTTCCTCCGCTACGGGCTCCACTTCCTCGACCTGAAACAGGTGGACAACGCCGTTAGACTCGAGCTCCCGGATGATGCCGATAAGACCGGTCCTCCGCTTTAGATGTGCAAGGCAATCTCCCAGCGTCCCCTCCGTTATTCCTCCCCCTTCCTCCTCTTGCATGTCAACCGCGACCCCCTTCAACCTTCTCACCATGTCCCTGGTGGCACGATATCCCTTCTGACTGAGGATATAGCACTTTCTTCTTCTCTTCAGCCCCTTCACGTGAGCCAGAGTGCTCTCTACCATCTCGTCGCCGATAAGCTCCTTCATGGCACGGGGAACGGCGCTTCTCATGATCCCAACCGCACTGGCGATCCCCTCTTGTGTTAAAGCAAAAGGCTTTTCGAAGGACTCGCTGGGCGGAAAGAAATCGAATAGATGAAGAAGCGTCTTCTCCTTTACGGTCAGTGTCCAGCCGTCACTTGACATAATTACATATCCGTTTTTCATTATCCGATGATCTAACAGGTCCATGCGGGCGACTCACGCGATCATATCCGCTAATTAAACGATATGAGATGTTGCGCTCGAAAGAGGACCCAGAACTCGGTTCTGTTAATAATATAGTCTCTTTTCGTACCTAAATATTACGTTGTATATTGTCATTGGTGAAAAGCGGGGTAAATTTCGAGGTAACGCTCAAGCATTTTCCGAGCCAGGCGGATATTGTCAATGGTGCAAAGTTCGAATATAATTGGAAGCCTTACGAGTAACGCCTCGAAAGGGATAGATGTGTCGCAGACACATCAAGATTTGCAGCTTGACAATGTGCACGGTATTGCGGCCCCGTAGGAAACAGCATGTTTCCGAGGGCTCAGGTGTGCAGTTAGGTACATCTGTAGGAAATCTTGATTTCCGAAGGTTCCGCTTCGCTTCGCATTATCAGAGACTATGCTACACCCTCGAAAGCTAGCCAGCTTTCTACGGGTGCGGGGCAATCTCCGATTGACCGGAACGATAGTGGGCAACGGAGTGTAACGGGAGCCCAAAGGGACCGATTCCGCTTCATAACAAGAGAAGTATTAAGTATCTTTTATGGATTCTCCGATAGCGGCGTACCATACAGGCACGTATGAAGTACTCTTTAGATTTATATTATGGTCAAACCAGGAGTTGTCAAGATGGATTTCGATCTCACTGAAGAACAACTAATGATAAAGGAGAGCGCAAGAGAATGGTGCAAGAGGCATTTATCTCTTGAAAAAGTAATGGAGATGGAGCGAGCTGGTTACCCCTATCCTCAGGATATCCCGAAAGGATTGGCGGAACAGGGATTTCTGATGGGAACCGTACCCGAGGACCACGGGGGGATGGGATTGGACTGGATGAGCCAGGGTCTGATTGCCCAGGAGATCGGTTATGCGGACCCTTCGATAGCAACTGCAGCGGCATTCATGGCGGTTGGCACCGGTTGGGGATATGTGATAGACAAGTTCGCGACCGATGAGATCCGGGAGGAATATGTCGTACCGGCTCTCCGGGGTGAGAAATTCCTGGGTATCGCAGCCACGGAGCCCAGCGGCGGTTCCGACGTGGCGAACCACGTTTCCAATGCAAGAAAAGATGGAGATGAATGGGTACTGAACGGTGAAAAGACGTTCATCAGCGGTGTTGAGGAAGCGAGACAATGGGGTGGCGGATACTGGACGAATGTTCGAACCGGAAAGAGAGGCGAAGGTGGCCATCATCACATGACCGCATTCTTCGTGCCGGTGGACAGTGAAGGATTCGAACCGGATGTTCCCTACAGGGACGCGGGCAGACATTCCCTATCCACATCGGGATTCAGAATGGAGGACATCCGACTACCGGAGAAACATATTCTGGGTGATTTGAACAAGGGATTCTACGGCACCATGGAGGGTTTCGACAATGCAAGGATACTCATAGGATACAGTTCCGTTGGTGTTACCGAGCGCATCCTGGACGTTGCCATGGAGTATATCAAAGAAAGAAAAGTGTTCGGTAAACCACTGGCTAAATATGAAGGGATACAGTTCGAACTGGTTGAGCTTTACCGGGAACTGGAAGCTACCAGATTGTTATGCCATAAGACCGCCTGGATGCAGGACAAGCGCTATGAGGATGGAAGGTACCGGCCCCAGGAGGTTGCCAAATGGATATCCATGATCAAATGGAAGGCGCCCCATCTTGCGCTCAAGGCAGCGAATCAGGCAATGCACTGGCTGGGAGCGGCAGGTTATACTGACGAATACCCATTGGAGATGGCATGGCGGGGAGTGATGTCATACTGCGTTGGTGCCGAGGGTGGAGAGAACATTCAAAAGATAGTCATCGGAAGGGAACTGCTGGGGAAAGAGTTCGTACCTTACAAGTGATGTAGAGGTGTTTGCTCATGAGATCCGTGGTATGTGTTAAACAGGTCCCCGAGAGTTTTTTTCTTTCTCCAAAGCCTGCGCTGGCTCGGTCTCGTAAAGAAAAGAATTCGAAAACAAAGAGCCTTGACCTCACCTGCTCGGCTTTGGGGGAAATGACATGAAATTCGTGGTATGCGTCAAACAGGTCCCGGATACGACCGAGGTGGAAGTGAATAAGGAGACTGGGACCATTATAAGGGAGGGAGTTCCAAGCATACTTAATCCCTTTGACGAGTTCGCGCTGAATGTGGCCCTGAAGCACAGAGAGAGTGCAAGTGCCGAGATCACCGTGCTGAGCATGGGTCCCCCACAGGCCGAGCAGGCCCTGAAGAAATGCCTGGCCATCGGGGCGGACGAGGCGGTACTCCTATCGGACAGGGGATTTGCCGGTTCCGATACCTGGGCCACCTCGCTCACCCTGGCCCGGGCCGTGAAGGCGCTGGGAGGGGCGGACATCATATTCTGCGGCCAGCAGGCCATAGACGGCGATACGGCACAGGTGGGTCCCGAGATCGCCCAGCATCTCGGCCTCCCGCAGGTAACTTACGTAGAGCAGATCGAGGAGATCGGGGAGAAGCACGTCATCGTGCGAAAAGAGACCGATGACGGTTACCTTCGCATAAAATGCAAACTGCCCGCGGTGATCGCCTGCCTGGCAACCTCCGATTTCGAGCCCCGCATACCGAATATCCGGGACATATTCAAGGCCAAGAAGAAACCGCTTCATACCTGGGATGCCGGAGAACTCGGTGGTGAGGCGGGAGAGTATGGTCTGGACGGATCGCTCACCCAGGTCATCAGGTCCTATGCCCCGGCGGACAGGGGTGATTGCATCATGATCGAGCTGCCCGCGGAAGCTGCCGTGGACAGGGTGATGGAATACCTTCGCGACCAGGGGGTGATAGGTTGATAACGATCGACCTCGATAAATGTACCGGATGCGGCCTGTGCGTGAAGAGCTGTTCGTTCGAGGCCCTGGTGGTGGAGGAAAAGAAGGCCGTTCTGGATGTTGAGAAGTGCACGCTGTGCGGCATTTGCATTTCCGCCTGTCCCTTCGAAGCCATAGGGATGGAGCGAAAGGCCAGGACCGCCGACGTCTCGCAGTACAAGGACGTATGGGTATTCGCCGAGCAGTGGGGCGGAAAATACAAGAACGTGGCACTGGAACTCCTGGGAAAGGGCAGGGACCTGGCCGACGAGATAGGCGAGCGCTTGTGTGCGGTTCTTATCGGAAACGGCCTCGACGGCATGGCGGAAACGCTTGCATCCTACGGGGCGGACCTGGTCTATGTTATAGACACCGAGACCCTGGAGACGTACAGCACCGACGGTTACAGGAGCGCTGTGAGCACACTGATAACCAGGTTCAAACCCAACATGATGCTGTTCGGAGCCACCCACGTGGGGCGCGACCTTGCCCCATCAGTGGCGGCACATCTGGGTTTGGGGCTGACGGCGGACTGCACCGGCCTTTCCATAACGGACGACGGTTTGCTGCTCCAGACGCGGCCGGCCTTCGGGGGAAACCTGATGGCGGACATCGTGACCCCCAATACGAGACCCCAGATGGCCACCGTGAGACCCAACGTCATGACGCGGCCGGAGCCGGAGGACGGAAGGGAATGCGAGGTCGTCAGGGTCGAGTTCCGTATCGATGCCAAAAATATTCGGACCGAGGTCCTGGAGGAAATTACCGGTGCGGTGGAGGGGGAGAAGCCCGTGGAGGAGGCCGACATCATCATTTCGGGCGGAAGGGGACTCGGAGACCCCGACGGCTTCGACGTACTTCGGAAGCTGGCAAGGGTGCTTCGCGGGACGATAGGATGCAGCAGGCCCGTGGTGGAGCTGGGCTGGATGCCAAAATCCCGTCAGGTCGGTCAGAGCGGAAAGACCGTATCCCCGACGCTCTACGTCGCATGCGGCATATCGGGAGCCATTCAGCACAAGGTGGGGATACGCAACTCGGATATAATCATCGCAATAAACAAGGACGCGCAGGCACCCATATTCGAGGTGGCCAGCCTTGGGGTGGTGGGCGACCTGTACAAGATAATCCCCATGCTCACCGAGGCCATCGAGAAGGGCCGGTAGATGAGTGATAAGGCTGAGTGGGGAGTTAGCGTGAAGAGTGTTCGTGCTTATTTCTGTCGTTAGATTTGCTCTCTTCATAAAAGAGGGACTCGTTGTCCTCTTCGAGCACAACTGTCTCGTCCGGAAGGTGTTCCGTCCGATCCCGGTAGCCGGGGGGTGGAGCAGGGGTGGTTAAGGCGTATACGAGCCCGACATCATAATAATTATATTTATCAAGATGAGAAGAGGAAAGGGGGGGACGCAGCCCCCCCATGGTCGGCGGTTCGCAGACCCTTTATATTCATTTCTATTTTGTAGAGCTCTAGCGAGGGCGTGCGTTTCTTACGTCGCACGCCCTAATACTATTAGAATAATTAAGGATAGTATCAAGCTCTGAAAAGATAATTCAACATCCTCACTCAATCCTTCCTTGTACGCCTGCCCAGTAGCACAACCACCGCCATAACGCCCACGACAAGTATCAGGGAGAATCCGGGGCTGTCGTCGCTGTCCGTGTCGTTCTCTCCTTTGCCCGTATCGTTCCCGTCGTCATCCGCATCATCGTCCTCGGAATCGTCATCCTCATGATCCTCCCCCTCGTATCCCGGAAGGCCTTTGAAATGGACGTAATCGGTCTGTCCGGTCTCGTCCGCATCGTTCGTAGCCTCGATCCGGTACTGATAGTAATCATTGCCGGCCTCGAAATCGGAGTAGGTACCGACATAATTTCCATCACCCTCCGATACCATGGGAACGTCCACGGGCATCATGCACATCCCTCCACCGCAGAGCTGCACCTGAAGGATCACTTCCGTGATTCCGTCGCCGGTGATGCTCACCGTCACTGTTGCCTCCGCTTCCTCGATGGTATCTCCCGTTATCGTGACATCGGGCGTCCCGAGGCTCGGTGCCTCTGCCATCGCGGCGGCCGGAAGGACCAGCATAACGAGCGCAAGAATGCCTGCCAATAGACCATATCTCATATTGTATCACCTGTTGTTATCCATTTAGAAATCCCTGTAGATGTACTGGTACTGGTATATGTTCTAGTATCACTGTTCGATGACGCCGCCGTAGAACAGCTTCACCGTGAGCTTCCCCGTGACCTTCGCCTCGTTGTTCTGGATGACGCAGAAGCGCTCCACCGTCACCATGTCCCTGCTGGTCCCGGTGACCTTTGCCCCGAACTCCGAGTTGATGATATCGTTGTCGAGGGTTTCTACGGTGATCCTCACAGCCAGGTTGTTGGTGAGGGAGAACGCCTCCGTGAAGGTGGCATAATCCACTTTGGTCTCGAGGGAGATTATCTTGTCGTATTCGAGAATGCCGTAGCTCTCGTTGTCCCGGCAGAATCCTATGGAGACCAGATCGACGTGGGCGGCGTGGTTGAGATCGCTTCGGGAGAATGTCTCCCATTCATCCGTTCCGCCGCCTTCAATGGTATCACCCTCGATGCGTCCCGGATTGCTCATGAGGGCCTCCGAGACCACCAGGCATTTCTCCTCAAGATGCGTGGTCTCCGTGTTGTACGAGGGGAACATGGTGCCCAGGGCGGTGAAGTAAAGGCTGAGGACGAGAATGAAGACGGTGAAGGCGAAGAGGTACTCCAGAACGGGAGCCAGTCCCTCGTTGTCCTTCGAGAAGCATCGCATAATATCACTGCCCAGGGGGATCCGATGGGTCCTTGAATGTTCTAGCTACCTGAGATTATTTTAATGTTTTCGTGCTATTGGAAAGCCATCGGAAAAGTAAAAGAACCCCCTCCGTACGTCGATGGAGGGGGTTTTCGGACCGATCTATCTCTTCTTTCTCATCACCACGGCAATGGCCATACCTGCGATTATGGCCCCGAGAGCGAAGACGAGCTCGAATCCGGGC
>CAYRFL010000012.1:5246-6376 GCA_964423515.1 uncultured archaeon | reverse complement strand
CCGAAGTTCCACAGGTACTTTATTATGGTGGACTCGTTCTCCTCGTCGTCAAGGTCATAGGAAGCGCTGGCGTCGAAGACGAAATCCTGGAACGTGTCCTTGGTGGTGTTGTCCACGGTGAAGATGGCCACCGGTATGTTGTTGGGCTGAAGGACCCACACGGTGGTCTCATCCCGGTCGGTCTGTCCCCTGCGATCGGTAACGGTCAGGGTTGCGGTGTACATCCCCGGCTTCGTATAGGTATGGTTCGCAAAGGGGCTGGATACGGCCATGGATGTATGGTTGTCACCGAAGTCCCACTGGTAGGTGCAGTTGTCCTTCTCAGCCAGCTCCAGTATCCCGTCCCCGTCCCAATCGTCGTTGGGATCGTACGAACCCGAGGCGTTGAAAAGGACCACGTCGGTGGTGGTAACGTCCTCTGAGCCGAAATCCTCGGAGCCCATGTCGGGGCCGGCATCCGCAACCGGCGGAACGTCTATGATGATGTCGAAGCCTATGTCCCGCTCGATGCCGCCGTCCGCCGCCTTCCCGTCCGCAACGGTTATGCCGATGGAATACCTGTTGTTGGCACCGGCCTTGGTGTAATTGTACTTGTAGTAAGCGTCCTCGTCATATCGGTACAGGAATCCCTCGCCCTGTTTGAAATCGACCCCCACCTTGATCTCGTAATCCGCATTCTGTGTGTGATAGCCGGGCAGGTCGTCCGGGTCGTCGCAGTCCTTGAAATCCAGGGTGAGTTCCTCGCCCACGATTATCATTATGCTGTCATCCTTCGGGTACGTGGCACTCTGGAATTCGGTGGACACGGTGAAATTGGCCTCCGGTCCCTCGTTCTCCTTTATTACCACCTCGATGAAGTTATCGTTGTCATAGAGCGTATCATTGCCGCCCATGGGGCCGTCCATGGCCATGGGATGGACCATATAGGTGCCGGGTTCGGTGAACGTGTGCGTGGTCTGACCGGACTGGGTCACATCGGTATCCCATTCGCCGTCATTGTCGAAGTCCCATATGAAGTCTGGCGGATCGTAGGGGTCCCCGTCGGCGTCAGAGGCATATATGTCGAATGAAACCGGCATGTTAACCAGCGCCGGATTCGGCTCGGCGGACAGGCTCTCGATCTTCGGGGG
>CAYRFL010000012.1:0-5146 GCA_964423515.1 uncultured archaeon | reverse complement strand
ATCCTGATCCTCGTCGGGATCGATGATCGCCACAGGGTCGAGATCGGCCCATTTGTAGGGCAGGGCGGCCCAGGAATACTTGCCGAATGCACCGCAGTAGACGGTGAGCCAATCCTCGTCCTCTGCTGAGTTGGGATTGTCGGTTATACCGTCGGTCCTCCAGAATGCGAGCTGTATCCTGCCGTTGTTCATGTTCCCCGGGGGTCCGCTGGAATATCCGGTGGAGTACAGGGCGAACCTCTCCTCGTTGTGGGTGTTGTCATGTGCGGCGGGGTCCCACGTGGTCGTATATGTGTTGAACTGCGCCTTCGTCTCGAAGGAGCCGTCGCCGTTGGTATCGAACCGTATCTCCATGTGGATGACCTTCCCCGGAACGTAATTCGTGTTCACGGTGAGGTTGAGGCACGGTGTGACACCGGCCTCGTAATTCGCGGTAAGACCTGTGAGGGGATAGCCGGAGTACGGAAAATTGTATACCATGGCGGAATTCGCGCTGTTATAGGAGCTGTTGAGATCCGCAATGTTGACATTGTTCGCTCCGGCGTAGCCGGGGACCTCGTCGGTCAGGCGCCAGTTCTTCTGTATCCTGTGCACCGAGGAAAGCCAGAAAACGTTTCTCCACATATTGTTATCGATATAGTAATCGATCGTTCCATCCGCGCCCTGTCTCGTACCTGGCGCGGCGTTGGCGAAAACAATGCCGAAGGTCGCCGTTGTCAATGCGATGATTATCAATATAGTCGGGATCATTCTTCTCATATTATTCCTCCATAGGTACCTGTTCCCGTATGGGGCCAACATACTGTCTCACCTCTAATCCTCTGTTTGATTATAAACATTTTGACCAATTTTCAATCAATCCTAGGTTTGAAAAACAAGGGATTCCCGGTTCTATATATCTAATCCGTTCATGAGCATTGTTGATACTGCCTCAGATGGAGAGGTCCATCCATGCCTCCTCGAAGGAATCCACCACATCATCGGCGAATCCCTTCTTGTAGGTGACAAGGGCCTTTGCCACCTCTTCGGGATTCTTCACGTAATATCTCTTCTTCCTGCCGATCTTCTCGAATCCTATGATACCGAGCTTGACTATCTTGCTCATGTGATAGGAGAACGTGGAGGCGGAGACGTTGAACTCTTTCTTGACCTGGCCGTGGCTGGTTCCCTCGTTCAGTAGTATGTAGATTATGATATCCCGGGGTATCTTCTGCCTCAGAAGTCCCAGAAGCTCCTTGTCCTGTGATTTTACGGTATCCCGTATGTAATACCTCTTGTATCCCCCGGACTTCTTGGAGACTATGAGCTCCTTGTCCTCCATGTATTTAAGATGATAATCGACTACCCCCGTGGGAAGATTGAGAGCACGATACAGCGCACGGAAATGACAGCCGGGATGGGACGATATATAATCGAATATCGTCTTACGGGTATCTAGTTCCAGTACGCCCTCGTTCTTCATGCTTGACCACATCCTTGGGGATGGAAGGACTACTTGGTGAACACCGAGAGATAGAGCACCACGAGGATGAGCATGTCGATGAGGATCACGGAATCGAGAACATAGACGAGATTACCCAGATTGTCGAGGAGTCCCGTCGACAGGGCTATCGCGCTCAGCACGATGCCCTTGACGAAGAAAAGGATGAAGCTCAGTGTGATCTTGAATATCTTGGGATTCCGGGTTCTTCGATAGGATATCAGGGCGATGCTGGCGAGGCTCGCGGACAGCACCACTATGCAGCCCAGAAGGATGTCCTGAACGATATACGGCCAATTCGGCATTGTTCCATCTCCTTTCCAGTAATAAGAAGGATCATCCATCGTCGGCACCCATCCAACCATTGGTATGGGTGTCCAATAGGATAAACACTGCCCACATTCAGCTCCGTGAACGCGGCAACATCCATACTCCAGCCTGTATTATTAAATTTGCCCGTCGATTGTAAAAAGAGGAACGGGCAACGGGTCGCAAGGCGATAGATGAAAGGAGCAGGTGATTCCATATTGATCCTTCACAGGGAGGACCATCCCATTGAAGTAGACCAAACTGATCGACGCCGTTGCCCTAAATGTATCCTATCTACGAACGATATATCGGCCTATTGGCTATTATAAATCGTCTGTTCATGAACAATGTTGAAACACAATGCCCGTTCATTCCCCGTCTTGGACGGACCCGCACCGGATCTTTTACCGCCTCTCGAAGGTTTTTTACCATTGTCAATATACAAAGACAGATTCATATACTGTGAGTTCGATAAAAACCCAATGTCCTCGAAAGGCAGCAAAATGGAATTCAGTACGATCCCCGAAATGTACCATGCGACCATCGCCAGGGTACCCGACTGTTTCGCATTCTTCGAAAAGAAGGAGGGGAGTTGGGTAGGGCTCCGCTACAGGGATGTGGAAAAGCGCGTGGAGGATTTCGCCTCTGGCCTGTCCGCCATGGGGGTTGGAAAGGGAGACAAGATAGCTATACTGTCCGGCAACAATTCCAAATGGGCCATTACGGACTATGCCGTGGCATGCCTGGGCGGTATCACGGTAACCGTTTTCCCCTCCCTCATTCCATCTCAGATACATTACATTCTGGACCATTCCGATACGAAGTACATCGTCTGCGAGGACGAGCAGCAGATAGAAAAGGTCGTTCCGTTCCTCGATTCCTCAAAGAGCCTTCGGGGGATCATTTCGATGAAGGGAGGTTGTGGTGGAAAAGATCACATAATTGACTATGAGAAAGTCATAAAGAAGGGCAGGGTGAACAGGAAAAAGACCTCCTTCCCGCTTAAAGGGATCGCAAAGAACGTGCGGTCGGACGACCTGCTGACACTCGTTTACACCAGCGGGACCACCGGCGATCCCAAGGGCGTCATGCTCACCCACGGGAATCTGGTATCCAATGTCATCGCAGGAAGGAAGGCGATACGGGTCACGCGGGAGGACCGATTCCTTTCCTTTCTCCCGCTCAGCCACGCCTTCGAGCGCATGGTGGGGCATTACACAGCATTCTCAGCCGGGAGCGCCGTTTACTATGCGGAGGGCATCGAGCAGCTGGCCGCGAACATGGAGGAGGTCAGACCCACGGTCATGGCATCCGTACCGCGCCTCTTCGAGAAGATGCACGCCAAGGTCGTGGACAGGGTGAATGCGGGGCCGGGGCTAAAAAGGAAGATGTTCTGGTGGGCCATAGGCGTGGGGCAGAGGTCCATCGCGTACCTTCAGAGGGACCGGAAGCCAAAGGGCCTCCTTGGATTCAAGTTCGGCCTGGCAAACAGGCTGGTCTTCTCCAAGCTCAAGGAAAGGGTTGGCGGCAATCTTCGCTTCTTCGTCTCCGGGGGAGCCCCCCTGTCGAAGGAGGTGGGGGAGTTCTTCGCATCCGCGAACATACCCATTCTGGAAGGATACGGCCTTACCGAGACCAGCCCTGTCATAACCGTCAACCGTCGCGACTTCTACAAGTTCGGCACGGTGGGCGCTCCGGTGAAAGGCGTCGAGGTTAGGATCGCCGATGACGGGGAGGTTCATTGCCGCGGCAAGAATGTCATGAGGGGCTACTACAAGAATGATGAGGCCACGAAAGAGGTCATCGATGAGAAGGGATGGTTCCGGACCGGCGATATCGGGATGCTGGACGAGGACGGGTATCTGAGGATAACGGATAGAAAGAAGAACCTCATAGTCACCTCATGCGGAAAGAACGTTGCACCCGTTCCCCTGGAGAAGGCGCTTTCCACATCCCGGTACGTCGAGCAGTGCATGGTGATAGGTGACAATCTGAAGTTCATATCCGCTCTCATCGTACCATGTTACGGAGCCCTGGAGGATTGGGCAAGATCCCGGGGGATCGAGATAAAGGAACGGAAGGATCTACTGGGAAAGACCGAGGTACAAAAACTCTTCGACGGCGTGCTCAGAGAGACCATGGAAGCCTTTGCGAGCTACGAACGTGTAAAGAAATACTCCCTGCTTCCCGAGGAATGGACCGTGGAGAACGACATGCTCACACCCACCCTGAAGACCAAGAGACGCGAGATATTGAAGAGGTATGCTCCGCTGGTTGAGAAGATGTACCGGTGCTGAGGTTATTTTAAAAGATCCGACCCAACCCTAACCTACCGTTTTACCAGCGATTCCCTGATGAGGCGCCGCAGTTCCCTTCTCTCACGCCGCGTCCTTCTTACCTGGATAATTATGATCAGCAGCAGAAATGCTAGGGCAATGAAAGGCAGGCTCAGTAGAGCGATCTTCTCGACCTTTTGATCGTGGGCGGTCTCGATCGCTGCGGTATCATCGGGTTCGTCATTGGGGGCGGGGAGGGGCTCCCGCCGCCTCGCTTCCTCTTCCGCCACAATGACCAGAAGGCTGGTCTCCGGGGTCCTCTTCTCTCCCATTGTCCCATACACGGTTATCGTGTGTTCACCCACCGCGAGTTTTCTGACCGATTCACGGAACGTCCAGAGGGACCAATCACCCTGCTGGGACAGGTCGGTGGCCAGGAAGGTCCGTCCGTCGTCGAATAGAACGTATATACCGTCCAGATCGTCGTTATCCCCTATGTTTCCATTCATCACCAGGCGGTCATCCAGCTCGATCCCGCTCTCGGGCTCCTCTATCCGTACCGCGGTTAGCGGTTTTGGCGGAAGAACCTCAATGATCCTGGTGAGGCTGGACGAGGCGCCCTTCGAATCCACCGCTGCTACACTGATCGTCACATCTCCCCGGGCTATAAAAACGTACTCAAGGACCGGCCCCCTCTGCGTGAGGATCCGAAGATCTCCAACTTCCCACTGGTAGTCGATGTCGTCTCCCTCGGGGTCCGTGGTCCCCTCGGCCGAAAGGAGTACCTCGTCGCCTTCCCGTATCTCCTCGGGATGGTTAAGGGATATGACGGGCGCGCCGTTCACCCTGACGCGAAAGGTGGCCAGGTCGAAGGCGCCAAGCTCATCGCTGACGTTCAGCTCGACTTGGAATCTCCCGGGCACAGGGAAGGACCAGTTAATCCCGGAGCCCACAATCGAGACGTTCATAACGGTCCACGTGAAGGTCAGTTCATGCCCATCGGGATCGAACGATCCGGCATCGCTGAAGGAGGCTACCTCTCCCTCATTGATCCACAGGTCCTCCGGGATAGCGGCCGTGG
>CAYRFL010000011.1:0-59722 GCA_964423515.1 uncultured archaeon | reverse complement strand
AAACCAAAAAGATAATCACACCCTTGTTGAGCGGGATACGGAACCGGGGGAGGAGAACGAGGGGGAAGATTGATTACGTAATCAGGAAGATAGATCTTGGCAGTCCTGCACTTCTACGGGGTATGAAAATGAGCGTGATACATATATTCTCAAAGACCGACGTGGGGATGAAACGAGAACAGAACGAAGATTCCATCAGGACCATACATGTTAAGGAGGGGGGAATAAACGGTGAGATGGAATACTGGGCCCTTATACTGGCCGATGGCATGGGGGGCTATGACAAGGGAGAGGTGGCGAGCGCCATGACGTGCCAGGAATTCGCCAAGTTCAGCATCGAGAAGATCCCCGGGACTCTTTCACAGGCAAGCTGTACGGAGGAGGTACTTTCCGTTTTCGAGGCGGAGGTCACCGAGATGCTGAGCGAGTTGAACAGGGATGTCTGGGAACTGAGCGAGGGAGGGAAGATGGGATCCACCCTGGTCTTCATCCTGGTCTACGATAACAATCTGTTCATGGCCTGGGTAGGGGACAGCCGGGCATATATGATCAGCAACCGGGAGATCGAGCAGATCACGCGGGACCACAGCTACGTGAACGCTCTTCTCGAGAACGGGGCAATAACGGAAGAAGAGGCCGAGGATCATCCCATGAAGAACGTCATCACGAAATCCGTGGGAACCAACGAGACGTTGAAGGCTGAGTTCAAACAGATGGAGTTCCCGGAGAACTCTTTCGTTCTTCTCTGCAGCGACGGGCTCACGGACATGGTGAACGACGATGGTATCGGGAAAATAGTTCTCAACAACACTCCTCCGCAGATCTGCCAGAAATTGATTGACGCCGCAAACGAAGCCGGCGGGAAGGATAACATATCCATCATTCTGGCCAGGTCCACACCGGGCCGCACCGCAAGGCCGATAATGAAACCAGTGAGATCTGCTTCAACGGCCGAATGCTAATTTCCTGAATCTCGTGTGTGCTTCAATGCTTTCGCCAGCGTTTCAGCCACGGAGATGACCGAAGAGGGATTCTTCAGCGTATCGGTGGAAAAGATGCCATCCAGTTCATCTTCCAGCTTGGTGAGCGAATCATTGGTGAAGAGCCCGTGCGTGCAGGCCGCCATGACCCGATCGGCACCCTGCTCGTAGACGGATTTCGCCGCCTTACGGATGGTTCCGCCGGTGGATATCATATCATCCACGATACAGATGCATTTGCCTCTCACGTCGAGGGATTTCAACTCCATTCTCACATTATTCGCATCCAGTCTGTGCTTGACCATGTGATCGCAGCTCACACCGGCGGCCTTGGCAGCGACACGCACCAGCTCCCTCGCCCCCTCGTCGGGGGATATGATGAGCTCGACACCCTTTTCGTGAAGGAATCTTCCTATCGCATCCATGGCGGTAACGTCGATCCCGGGACAGCCCAACCAATCGATTATCTTCTTCTCGTGCAGATCCACCGTCAACGCTCGATCACAGCATGAGCCGATACGCCGGGCCATGCTCCGTGCCGAGACCACTTCTCCCGGTTTGAACGCCTTGTCCTGTCTTGCATAGCCGAAATAAGGTATGACCAGGGTAAGTCCCTTGACGTCGAAATTCCTTATCGCGTCCACAAGGAGCAGGAGCTCTACGATATTCCTGTCCGGATGGGAGTTCGATACGAGAACGACCTCCTGGCCAGTAAGATCATCATCGATCCTGACATAGCACTCGTCATCTGGGAAGCGCTCGATGGTACGGCTGCACAATTCGGCTTCGAGCTCTGCTGCAAGGGCAGATGAGAGCTCCACGGAGGACGTTCCGGATAATATTCGCATTATTTCTCACCAGCTCCTCTTCGGGACCACGATCCATTCTATGGCCCACCGTCCCTTTCGATAATGGTGGATGTTGTATTTATTTACGCTGCCTGTTCCATAACGGGGAATTACCGATCTCTTGACGGGTGATTCCTTTACTCGATTTAATGATTGTTCCAATTTTATTATAATACTATAATGTCAATCCGGTAAGGTGGACCGACCAATACGGAGGGATAATTTTAAAATCTCATAAAACAATAAATAGCGGAATGGATGGCGAGAAAACGGGTGAATCGGAACACGGGATCGGGGTGAACGATGAAACGACTCCCTCCGGTGATGGGTCGGTGGAATTTCTGTCTGCGGACATTGACGATAATAGAAAAAAAACGAAAGACGAAACACCTCCCCATGGTAGTCGAGATGGAGAGATGCGCAAGACGACCTCCGGAAAACCGGGCCGGGACGGTCCCAAAGGCAAGAGCACCGGTACGGATGCCGGGAAGGATATCCCCTTCGACGTGTTCTTCAGGCGCCTTGTGAAGAACTTCGGCTCGCTTGTGCTCTGGGCCGGCGGTCTTTACATGGGCGGGAGGGGGCTTCTGTGGCTGCACAAGGAGGACCTTCTCCCTGAGATATTCGGATGGAGGTTGTTCTATTTCCTTCAGGTCATCAATACAGGGATCGTCTATTACATATCCCGGCTGTTCTCGATACCCGTAGAATGGACCCCGTGGACAACCACCCTGGATTATCCTGACCCCCTCTATGGCATATCCGTCATTCCCGACTGCACCGGTATCTCCGAGATGATGTTCATAACCGGGATAATCATTGGTATCAATCTCAACATGAAGTGGAAGGTCAGGTTGAAATGGGCCGGCATTCTTTGCGGGGTGATATTTGTAGAGAACATCGTACGGTTGGTATGCAACTGGCCCATAGCGAAGGCGCTGGGATACGAGGGATGGCAGACGGTCCACTGGAACTGGTGGAAATATTATCAGCTTGGCTTCGTTATCCTGCTCTTCCTTGTATGGTTTCTCCTGGTCGGACGCAAGTATTCTCCTTTCCTCTCCACGAAAGCAGACTCTGGCAAGAAAGGAGAGCGGGCCAAGAAGAAGGGGGACAAGGGAAAGCAGGCCAAGAAGAAGGGGGACAAGGGAAAGCAGGCCAAGAAAAAGGGGGACAAGGGTAAGCAGCGCAAGGGGGATACGGATTGAAACGTCTCAGGAATGATCCGAGAGGGACTTCTGTCGGTGGTCACAATCGCCAGATACTGCTGGTCGTCCTGGCAGCGCTTCTTCTCGTGAATGCTCCCAACCTGGTTACGCTGGCGGAGACCAACCGCATAGAAGGTTGGGAGGGCCAAGGTCCCGGAACGAGGCAGGGGAGGAAGGAGTGGACCGTGTTCGTATACATGGCGGCCGACAACAATCTGGAGGACATGGGAGTATCCGATTTCAACGAGATGGAGATGGTGGGGAGCGGCCAGAACCTGAACATAGTGGTCCAGTTCGACAGGAATCCCGGTTACGATACCACCAACGGCAACTGGGACGATACCAGGCGCTTTCTCGTGGAGCAGGACTACGATCCGGCGGTCATAAACAGTCCTCCGGTGAACTCGTCCCTGGGCGAGCTGGACATGACCGATCCGGAGACGCTTTCGGACTTCCTCGAATGGGGCTTGGAGACCTATCCGGCCAACCGATACGTGCTCGTCATGTGGGACCACGGCAGTGCATTGTTCCGTGGGGATGAGGATGATGAGGATGGAAACAGTGATGCGGATGGACGTGGCGCTGAGGCCGGAAATGCAACGGTGAACGGGGTGGAAAACGGACAGAGGCAGGGAAATAATGAAGATGGGGGCCGCGATAGGACACGGGGATTCTGTCAGGATTGGACGAACGGGGGTGACATGAAACCCTGGGAGCTTTCCTCCGTTCTCCGTGACCTATCGATCACCAGAGGGCTTCACTTCGATATAATCGCTGCGGACGTGTGTTATTTCGCATACTTCGAGATGGCATATCAGTACAGGCAGTATACCGATTATTTCATCGGTTCTTCGGACGAGGAGCCCGCTGCAGGATGGAATTACCAGAACGCGCTCTCGTACATCTCCGAGAGACCGTTCTCGAGCACAAGGGACGTTGCCATCAATATAGTCGAGAAATACATGGAATCATATGACACGGCAGCTCAGAACTACATAACGCAGATGGCCCTGGATGTTGCGGGCATGGAACAGCTGATCATGCCGGCATTCGAATCCTTCACCAAGACGCTGATATCGACGACTTACCATTACGAGGCCGAGATACGATCGGCAAGGAGTCATTCCGACAGTCCGCGAGGCGATTACGTCGACCTTTACAGCTTCGTCGACCTGATCGAAGGCAGCGACGATCTTCCCCTATCCCTCACGGAGAAAGCGACCTCCCTTCGTGATGCTATGGAGGCGGCAATAGTCGAATACGGAACCGGAACGAAGCATCCCAACTCCCGTGGACTGGGCATCTGGTTCCCCAAGAACTTCCAGACGAACTACCACCGAAACACCTACGTGCGGAAGTACGATTTCTCCGATACGCTGTGGGACGAATTTCTCAGGGAATACGATCAACCTACGCCGGTATCCATATCCCACGATCCGTTGATGGACACGGAGGACATCGACGGCCCTCATCTTTTCGAGGCCGATATCAAGGCACCCGACGGCAGCGTGGCAAGCGTGATACTGCATTACTCCGCAACGGGTGATAATTACTCTTCAAGGGAGCTTCAGTTCGTGAGCAATGCTTACAGGCTCGAACTGGACGTTCTCGTGAACAACGCACATCTTTACTATTACCTCGAACTGGTTCTCAACGATAATACGACCTACACGGAGCCCCTGAGCGCCGACCCGGCCATACCTGCCTCGATGCATCGGTTCTGGGTCGGCCTCGATCACATTCCTCCCGTCATCAATCATTTTCCCCTGGAGTTCATAACGAACGTCGGTAGTCCGTACACGGTCTCGGTCACGATAACCGATAACATGGGCATCGACGTCAACAATACCTATCTCAAGTACAAGATAAACACAACGTCCTCGGACGCTCCCATAACGCGCGTGCTAATGGAGAGGATCGACCGCACCTTCTTCCAGGCCGATATTCCACCTCAATCCCCCGGTACGGATATATATTACTGGATCGAGTCCCAGGACGTATCCATGCAGAAGAACCGGGCGAGGCTTCCCCAGGAGAATTATTTTCATTCGATCTTCGTTCTTGAGAGGAAGAGCCTTCTTATCGATAACGCCCACGGGAACGACCTGGATTATACCAATATTACCCAGGAATACCTTCTCGAGAACTTCGACCTTTCGACCCTCTCGGTTCCCCTGAGCAGCGATGAACTGGTCGGATTCGACATCTTCGTTTCCACGGGGCCGTCGAAGAATTACACCGATGATGAGTTCTCGGCCCTGGAGGATTTTCTGCGAGCGGGCGGGAGCCTTCTGGTGGCTGCCGGAGCGGATGCGGAGACCACCGAAAAAATCCTGGCCCTGGGGGATATGGGCTGGAGCTACAGCCTGGAGGTGCTCGAGGGGAACACCACCGAGGTCAACCGGAGCCTCGGCAAGTTCGATTACGTGGACTGGGTTTACTACGACGAACGGGTCTTCTCGGTATCGGGCGGTGATTACGAGGTCCTGCGGTCCGCGGAGAACGAGACCCTCTGCGCCTATTCCAACGTGGGACGGGGGCGGCTCGGTGTCATCACTGAGGGAATTCTCTCCGATGGGGCCATCACGAAGGAGGGCAATTACACTTCGTATGACAACTTCGAATTCGCAAGGGGACTCCTTCACCTGTTGATCGATAACAGGGACCCGACCGCGGTACTCGAGATACTGGACACGACGGAGAAGCCGGGCATAGTCGAGCTGGACGTACGATACAGGTTCTCGGGTCTGGGCTCCTCCGATCTGGACGGCGAGATAACCAATTACACATGGCAGCTGAACGGTCAGAACATCGGGTTCGGAGAGCAGATATCCCATACGTTCACGAAGGCCGGGCGCTTCGAGATGGACCTTCACGTGAAGGACGAGGCGGACACGTGGTCCCATGCCTCAGCTTCCTTCGTTGCCAACATACCTCCGACCGTGGATTTCCGGGCGGCCTTGAACGTATCGGGAGACCTGGACCTTGCGAACGATCCGGTGGACGTGGTGGGCGGCGAGAGCGTCCATTTCACCTCCCTGTCCACGGACGTGGACGGGGTGATAGAGAGGACGACGTGGGACTTTGGCGACGGGACGCCAGCTGTCGATAACAAGACCCAGACGGTACATGAGTTCAACAAGAAGGGCGTTTTCACGGTAACGTTGACCGCTGTGGACAACAACGGCATCGCCCGCTCGGCCGGCGTCGAGTTCAACGTATCGAACGCTCCTCCGGTGGTCATTATAGAAGTTCAGAGGAGGGCCAAGGAGGATGACAGCGTCTATTTCAGTGCCCTCTCCTCCTACGATCCCAACCTTCCCGGCAGCAAGGATTTCTTCAGCAGTATACTCTGGGATTTCGGTGACGGAGAGACCCAGGAACATTCCCTGAGTAACGTTCATCATTCATACGAGAAATCCGGGGATTACAACGTTACGCTCTATATCACGGATGCCGACCCTGACGATCCCCTCACGGGCATGGACGTGGAGATGGTAACCATCTACAATCCGGCCCCAAAGGCCAAGGCGAACTATACCGACAAGAAGGGCGCCACAATAACTTTCACCGGTGTGGAATCGGATGACAATCCCTCGGATCATGCCCTTCTGGAATACACCTGGGACTTCGGCGACGGCAAGGTGGCAAAGGGCATGGAGGTGACCCATCATTACAAGAAGGACGGTAATTATACCGTTGTCCTTACGGTGACGGACGACGACGGGGCCAACGACACCGATCTGCTCCTTGTGAACATCACATCGACGAGCGTAATCGGATGGAATATACCCGCCCTCATCGTGTTCATCGTCCTTTTCATTGCTCTTATCGCCATCTGGGTATATCCATTTATCAAGAAGCGCAGGAAGAAAGGCGGCAAGAGGAAGGTGGTCAAAAAGGATAGGGCCGAGGATGCGAAGTGTGATGTAGTCGATGAGGTAAAGGATGACCTGACCGATGAGGCGAATGATGGTGGGGCCGGTAATGTGAAGGATGAAATGATAGATGAGCTGGAGGATGTTGCAGCCTGTGAGGTGGAGGGTGATGGGGATAATGACGGGGGAGAGGAGAGCGGAGAGAAGGTGGGCGATGTGGTGACGGAAGTTGGGACGGAACCTGAGAGACGGAACGGGGAGGATGGATCGGGTGGTGTGCCCGTAAAGGAGAATGCCGGAGAGACCATGGGGTCCGGCGCTACCCGGAAGAGCGAGAAAAGCGCAATCGTGAAGAAAAAGGTTGCACGGAAGAGGGTGGCAAGTGCGGAAAAAAAGAGCCCGAAATAGACTTGAAAGACCTGTGTTGAGATCGTTCTGAACCCTCATTTGCTCCATGACGCGGAATCGGCCCTTCGGATCCGCGATTCCGCGCACATTATCAAGCTGCGAATCCTTATGCATCGGAGATGTATTTGGTCCTTCCGGGGCGTTACTCGAAAGGCTTCGAACGTTTTTCGAAGCTTGACCGCACACCTGCGGGCAAGTCAGATGAGCCCGCAGGGGTCATCGAGATTCGCACCATTGATAATATTTTTAAGGAAAACTTATTTATCGAGAGTATATATTCGCGGGATATGGTATGAGTGAAAACCCCGAGTTTTCATCGGCGGGATGGGATAATAAAAATGTATGGGCCAATGGTCTAGCTGGTTATGACACCGCCTTGACACGGCGGTGATCGCCGGTTCAAATCCGGCTTGGCCCACTTTCTTTCATTTTTCATGATATTGATATATTTTCTTCTTAGTTCCAACGGTATGAATAGGATGATCCGCTCGGTTCTATAGATATCTCGATCATAGCGGACGTCAATTAACGACCCGCTCCACCTTCTGAGAATCAGTTCTCGCTCTCAAGGCTGATAATTGCACCAGATAATCCCCGCTGAGAAACTCCGATGTGAAACAACGATGATTGTTACGGGTGTTATTCTAACTTGACAAAACACTATTATAGCTTTATCAGTATCAAACGTTCGATGCTGGCTCGGACCGTTCTCTCCCTTCAGAAGAGGTGGTATCTGCCGCTTACAGTAGTACTTCTACTGACCATACTTCTGGGCTTTCAGGCTTCGCAGGTTTCCCTGGAGATCCGCTTCGACCAGTTTCTCCCCGACAGCGAGACGGTCCGGGCCAAAGACAGGCTCGACACTTCCTTTCCCACCGATGAACACGTTCATTATATCATATTTTCTGAGAAGAACGCCCGCGACGACGTGCTCACTCCCGACTCCATAAGGGAGGCCCATGGATTACTGGAACAGGTAGGGTCGCTTAAGGGTGTGGATGAGGTCCAGTCGATCCCGCACGTCTACGATAATGCCCTACGCTACATTGGACTTCCCAGTGTATCCGAGGCTGCCGATAGCGACATTACAAACCTCACGTTGGTATTTCATCGGGTTCTTACCGAGGATGATCCCGAGGGATTCCTCCGGGGGACCGTGGGTATATCGAGCAATCAGGCAGGCGCAATACTGGACGATATCGACCTGGCAGCCGACGTTTTCCTCTCGAGCGATTTTCGTACCTCCGGCAAGGCCGGGTCCATGATCGCCCTTGTCACCTTACGCTCGTCCCTTTCCGGCAATGAGAGAAAGGCCCTGGTACGGGAAATAATTGAGCTTTCCGATGGTATTGCGAAGAAGGGCATCGGGTCCCCCTCCGATCCGGATCCGGACACCGCCGCGCCGTTCCTGCTGAAGCACACCGGGGAGGACCTGGCGCTGGACCAGGTCGACGGAGAGATATCCCGGAGCAAGTACATTCTATCCGTCACAGCCCTTCTCTTCGTGAGCATCGTGCTCTATCTCTCCTTCCGCAGGTTCTCCCGGGTCTTATTTCCCATTTTAACGCTGGGGATCGCCGTTATCTGGACCTTCGGGACGGCCCGCCTTCTGGGATTCGAGAGTTCGCCCCTTATACTGGTTTCGATCCCGCTCATAGTGGGTCTCGGCGTGGATTTCTCCATACACCTGCTTAAACGCTACGACGAGGAGATGGACGGCCATGGAGAGACGGATGGCCGCCAGGAGAGGAAACCAGGGGATATCCGGATGGATGCCATGGGTATCACTGTATCCTACGTTGCCAAGGCCCTAATAATCACTGCGGTAACCACGGTCATTGCATTCCTGGCCAATGCTTTCAGCGAGGTCCGACCGGTAATGTACTTCGGCCTTGTCTGTTCCATTGGGATCGCCTACGCCTTGGTTCTCACGCTATTCTTCCTGATGCCTCTCACGGCCGTATGGGACCGATGGATGAACCGGTTCCGGTTGCAGCGGGGAACGCAGGAAGGTTCCTGGAAGGAATTGAAGGGCTCGAGAACACCCTTTCTCATAGGTCGGACCATGAAGAATTTGGCCCGCTGGGTGATCAGGTATCCGGTCCTGGTACTAATCGCCGTGGTGCTGGTCACCACCGTGGGGATCCTCACCGGTACGAGCGTGGAAAAGGAGTTCTCGGAGGACGATTTCATCTCTGAAACGCTCCCGGCCAGGGAGGTGGAGAGACTCGTGGAGACGGATTATGCCGCATCATCAATGTCCCGGATCTATTTCCTGTACGAAGGGCAGTGGCCTCCCGGTCCGGAATTGATCCATGATATCGCCTCCAAGCATCTCTACATCGAGGACTCGCCCCATGTCGTCACGGTGGGCGAAACCGCGAGGACGGAGGATATATTCACTCTAATTAACAGGGCAATGGAGACCAATACGAGCCTGGCCACGAGGTACGAGTTCACGGACACCCCGCCTTTTCGGCCGGCCGAAGGATGTTCGAAAGATGATATCGAGGGACTTCTCCTGTACCTCGCTGACAACGATTCCGCATACAGCGAGATAAGGGGCGTATCCTATTCGGAAGAGCTGGACCGGGTATTTCGTCGGACCGATGACGGTGGTTACATGACGGTGATAACCGTTTACGTCGATCCTGACACGTGGGACGAGGCCCGCGCCATAACCGGGCATATGGGGAAGGGATTGGACGAACCCGGCCCCGGCGGTACGGAAGTAACACTGACGGGCTGGACGGTGATGGTGGTGGAGACCGTGGACAGCATGGAGAGGAGCCAGGTCTGGAGCACGGTTACGGCGCTGGCCCTGGCATTGCTGATACTTCTGATCCTCTATCGCAGCCTTCGTTACTCGGTCATAGCGGTGATTCCCGTTCTGATATCGGCCACCTGGATACTGGGGGCCATGTCCATCCTTTCCATTCCCCTTAACATACTGACCATAACGGTAACGTCGTTGACCATAGGCCTCGGAGTGGACTACTCGATCCACATCATCCAGAGGTACAGGGAGGAATCCCGGCGCCACGATCCGGAAAAGGCCATGAGAAGGACCCTCAAGTATACCGGTGCGTCCATCTCCCTTTCCGCTTTCACCACCATATCGGGTTTCATGCTCCTGCTGGCTTCGCCCCTGCCGGTGAGCAGGGTATTCGGCCTTATCACGGCCCTGGCGGTGGCCTTCTCCTTCATACTCTCCTGCCTTCTGGTCCCCGTGGTATTGATGAAGAGCATACGGAAACGGACGGGCAGTGCAAAGGGAGCCACGAGGGATCAGAGATAATGTTAACTGGGAGGAGTATGATACCGGGCGGAGTCAGATGAGGGATATTTCATATTCATCGATGGAATTACCAAAGTGAGGTGTAAAGCATGGTACAACAGGTACGGGCCAGTCATATACTGGTGGAAGACGAGAGATTGGCGAACAAGCTCTATGACCGGATAAGCGGGGGAGCCGACTTCGGATCCCTTGCGAAGAAACATTCCAGCTGCCCTTCCGGGAGGAAAGGGGGCGATCTTGGTTTCTTCCACAGGGGGCAGATGGTGCCGGAATTCGAGAAGGCGGCCTTCGAACTGGGTGTGAATGAGCTTTCGGAACCCGTCAAGACCAAGTTCGGATATCATCTCATCAAGGTCACGGCGAGAAGATAGGATACTGCCGGTCGATGGGTGTGGGGTGGAGCGTCACGGAGCATCATTGCAGAGTTTCCGGGACTCGTATTGTTTAAACGTAACCCCTTGTTCCGCTCAGAAGAAGCTGTCGAGGACGGCGCTCCCCCTGTCGATCTCCTCCCCGATTACCTCCTGAGGGTTGCCCCTTCCTGACTTCATGTAATCCTCGTAAAGGTCGATCTTGACCGGCAATGCGAAGGGGGTCGAGGGCGATGTGATGATGGCCTCCCCCGGCATCAGCATCTGTATCTCGGTCCCGAGGCCAGAAACGTCCTGCTTGGCGGAGTACTTCAGCATCTCCCTGTCCTTGCGGTCCGCGAGCCCCAGTATGAACAGCGTGTTGAACTGAGATAAAATCTCCTCGTCTATGAGCTTCGGCTGCTGGGATACGGCGCACAGACCCACGCGGAACTTTCTCCCCTCACGCGCTATCTGGCCGAAAACGTTCCTCCTTCTCGACTGCCCTCCTGTTAGTATCTGCCCCAGCACCCTCTGGGCCTCCTCCATGGTTATGAGCACCGGAATGAGCCGGCGGAACTCCTCCGGATGGGCGTACTTGTCCTTGTAGTGCTTGAACACGGAACGGGCGATCACGATGCTGACGAGAAGTTCCTCCGCTTCCCCCATGCACGACGTGTCCACGAGGACTGTCCTCCCCTCCCTCAGGGTGGATATGATATCCCCAGTTATGCTAATGGTATTGTCCCGGTGCAGCAGGTCGTAGGAGAACAGGTTCCGCAATTTCCTGCGTATGACCCACAGCGTGGCCTCGAACGTGTTCTGAAGGTCCTGGGCAAGCTGATCCACCTCCAGATCGTGAAGGTTTATCACCCAGTCGTCTCCGTACACCCTCTTGGCGGAGGCAAGGGCATCCTTCTGTGCCCCCGAGAACTCGTAGAGGTGCAGCAGGTCCTCCACCTCGATCTCCCTGGAGTTGATCTTAATCCTGTCGTAGCTCCCCGAAAGCTCCCTGGCCGAGTATGTCCTCAACCTCTCGCCCGACCTTGGATGATGGACGAGTCCCAGCTTCTCCGGCTCCCCGCCGTCGTAATATTCCCCGTGGGGATCGAATATTAGTAGACCGGTTTTACCGCTCTCGAGCGCGGACGCGGCCAGACGCTTCATGAGGTTCGATTTCCCCATGCCGGTGGTGGCAAAGACGCCGACGTGCGAGGGAAGATCTGATGAATGCACCCCCGCCGGAATTGAGATGACCTTCTCTCCGCTGCGGAGATTGCCCACGTGCACGTCGCCCATGAACTCCTCCACAAGCTTGAGGTCGCCTTTCTCCGCCCTTCTGACGGACCCGAAATGAGCAGGCATCGTCTTCGGTTTCTTGAACGTGCCGTTCTCGACGTATCCCAGGGACTTGCATACGCCCACCTTGAAGAGCCTGCGCTCCTGGTCGTGTATGTCGAAATCGATATTCCCCTCTTCCAGCCGTAGCATGTTCCCCGCGGTCCTGGCCGGCCAATCCTGGTCTGCGGCCTCGAATCCCATGGTAATATCGAATATCCTCAGAAGAAAATCCCTTCCCGTGGCCGGATCCTTCGCAACCAGTATCTCACCGAGAAATATATCCGTACCGTGAGCCGCCCTGAAGGTTATCTCGCGCACGTCCTTTCCTATTATGCGTCCCATGTTCCCCATTTTCTACCCACGCTGTTCTTCGTTATTTGCCTCTATCCTGTGCTACTGATAATGTGAACGGGATCAAACGCCTCTGTCCAGTATATCGTGGAAATCCTGGCAAAGGATTCTCCATGGCAGACCTCCGATCCCCCTATCCATGGCCATGCTCTTCATCTCGTGCCCCAGGTCCTCGCGAAAGCCTCTCGTAATGGAAACCTCGTTGTGTACCGCTGCCAGAGGGTAGGGGTATCCCAGGTAGGAGGGATCGTTGCAGTACTGGGTTATCCTTTCGATGACGTCACGGGTATCTCCACGGGGAACCAGCACGTCGGTCCTGAAGACGAACTCCGAGAAAGGATTGAACTTGACAACGTTCACCGCTCCGAAAAGGTGGCTCCTGTGCTGCCTCAGCCCCTCTACCATGCTCTCGTCGAGCTCGATGAGCCAGGAGGAAGCAGGCCCGTCCATCAACCGCTCCGCCTCGAGCTGTACCATGGGAACCATGGGCACCCTTCCCATTGAGAGGCTCGACGATTTCGATATGCCCACTATCGCCAGGCTTCGTTCGATGGCCCTGCCGAACACACCTTCCATGAAGGCGTCCATTCGATTTATGGTGGAGCGAAGGGCCCCGTCCACCAGGATGATGCCGCCCTCCTCCATAACCTCCGCCAGCCGGGAGATCATCTTCATCTCCTCGATGACCCGCAATCTTTGAAGGACGGTCTCGAGATCTCTCACATCCCTTTCGGGTGCCTCTCCCACGAACTCGGAGAATGCATGGTGGTAGAGCTCGTTCATGTTCTCCTTGCTTATGCACCTGACGGAGAACGGAGATGACAATTTCTCCTCCTGCCTGTGGCCTCTGTAAACGAGGGCACAGCTCCGGTAGGCGCCTACGATGAAATTTGGGCCCCTGATGATGATGGCGGAAGAGCCGTCCACAGCTGCCAGCTGCCCCTCATGGCTCTTCTGGGAGAGGTCCGAGAACATGTTCCTCTGGATGCGGAGCTGACCGCCGTGGTTCAGGAGTGATCCCATCTCCTCAACAACGCTGTCCAGCCCTTCCCGTGGGAGTCTTCCAGCCGGGGACTGTTCCGCATCCATGTTGATGGAAAAGAGGATGTTCTTATTTAAAATCATTGGAGAGGGGGGTAAATGCTAATGTCGACGGGCAGCGATGTCGTCCGGACCATTATCGCCCTCAACCCCATCCGACAGACATGATATCCCCACTTCACCTTTGAATTGGTTCGCCCTCCTCAAGTTCTCAGAGGTATTCAATCTCTAAAGAAACGGGCCGCTCTACACATCCTGATGGGCTCTGGAAAACCATCATTGGGGACCGGATATCAAATCCCACCGTTAGCCTAAAATAACACGGCATCCATTTTGGAGCCATGTTCTTCAAACCTCTCCAGAACATGGCCAACTTTGTTAAATCCAAGCTTCGAGAGAGGTTCCCCCGGCTGAATGAATACCTGAAGTACAAGATCTACAAGTATTTCACGGTGGGAAGATACTGCACTGCCATCGTTGGCCGGAAGAAGGTCCGGAAATACGTCAGAACGACCTCCGAGCTTGATTTCCTGGAACAGTATGGATACAAACCAACGAGAGCCAACCTCCTTCGGGACGAGAGGTTCTACAGGAGATACAACGTACCCATCGCCGAGATGCTCAGCATTAAGGGAACGGAGAAGAGGCCCATTTTCTATTACAAGAAGACGTACGAACTGGACCAGGGCGATACGGAGACCATGTTCACGGAGATGGTCGATATCGCATATCCCATGGTGAAGGCCGGTTATCATTTCGATATCATGCCTAAGAACTTCGGTCTCAACAGCGGAAAGCTCGTCTTCAGGGACACCTTCGGTATAAGGAAGAGGGGTCCTCTGAAGGAAGAATTGGAACCCATGATAAGGAAGATAGTACGCTTCGATAGGCTCGTGTTCAACGTGACCAGCCGGAAGAAGAAGAGGTTCGAAAAGAGGGTCCGGGCCTATGTGTACGAGAAATTCAAGGATGAACTGGAAGTGGAGAGGAATGGCGGCAATGAGGGGGATGGGGACGGGAATGGGTGATGGGATGGATATTGGTAGGAAGCCGGTGAGATTGTTCGGACACCCGTTACTGTTATTCGATGAGTTCTCTTCATATAAAAGGGCCTGATAGCGGGGGAGGGGAATAGGGGTGGTGTACGCGGACGTCCGGCGGGGTAACGTCCCCGAGGACGCAGTTGCATCTTGATGCAACGGAACGATAGTGGGCGCAGGCCCTTTTCCAGGATAATTAATATTTAAAATAATGTACCCTATAACCGCAAGGTCGGCAGAAAGCCGACCACGAGGACTCCGTCCTCGTTATTGTGTGGGATTGTATCATTTATTGTGTTTTTGGTATCGGGGCGCTGTACGCCTACCGGCCAGCGCCCCTCCTGTATAAGAGAGCATATCTAACGACCGTTAAAGGCATCCTTGTCGTTGTGTTTCAACCTCAAGGCCTTCGCCAACTATTTGTATCAGAAATAGAATTTCCCGCAGATGCTCGATATTTTTCCGTATGCTCTCCGGGCCCATCAGGAGGATATGATCGGCGATATCTACTCCGTTGCCGAGAATGGCAAGGACCTGATACTTCAATCCAAGACCGGTTCGGGAAAGACAGTATGCTCCCTCTCCGCCCTTCTATCCTACTGCATCTCGAACGGAAAGAAGCTCATATACACTACGAGGACCAACTCGCAGCAGAACCAGGTGATATCGGAGGTAAGGACGATAACGGAGAAGATCCCGCCTGGAACCGATGTGGACTGGGATACGCCCGCCGTGCCACTTCAGGGAAGGCGCAACCTGTGTCCTCTTATGGATTCAATGGAGGACTTTCGTGAGGCGGTCCCGGAGGAGCTGTCCCTGATGTGCAGCTTCAGGAAGAAGAGGACCACCGAATTCATCGAGCGGGTTGGGATGGAGAAGATCGAACCCCCCGACCCCAAGGAGAGCCAGCGCCTTATCGAAGACAAGATGTGTCCCTACTACCTAGGACTGCTTACTGCCGAGAAGGGCGAGTTGAAGGATTGGATGGCCGAGACAATCCCAACGGCACAGGAGATCTCCACGAAATGCAGGCAGCTCGGGATATGCCCTTACGAGTTCCTCAAGACCCGATTGAAGGATTCCCTGCTGACGGTCATGCCCTACATATACGTTTTCAACGATTCCATACGGGGCCATCTCCTCGAATGGCTCTGCGAGGACACGACGAACATCGTTCTGGTCGTGGACGAGGCCCATAACCTTCCCGATTATCTGCGGGATATGTATTCCTTCACGCTTTCGAGCCCCACCGTCACCGCCGCAAGGAACGAGGCGGATAATTACGGCATCGGCGTTTTCTGCCAGGATATCAAGATGTCCGATTTCCTCGATGCTCTCAAAAACGCACTTTCCGATCTGGCCGATGATTTTCTGTACTGGGAATCCCCCGGTGGCGAGGTGGTGGAACTGGAGGATGCGTTCATTCCCCAGGATTCCCTCGAGAGCGCTCTTATGTCGTCATTCGCCACCACCTCGAGGGTAATCGAGCGCGGCCTGGAGAGAATGGCCCTGGACGGCCTGGCCATAAAGGAAAGAAAGAGAGAGGAGGGTAAGCTGCCCCGCTCCTACCTTCATATAGTGGCTGCGTTCCTCAAGAGATGGACCAGCCTTACGGAGGATTATTACGTAAAGCTGATCTACGGCAGGAAGAACCCACAGCTCGAGGGGTACTGCCTGGACCCGCAGAAAGGGGGGATAATCGCCAGGACCTTCCACGCCTCGATCCACATGTCGGGGACGCTGGCCCCCCTCCCGGAATACCGGGACTGCCTGGGCCTGGGTAACAGCATCCTGAAGGACTACCCGTCCCCGTTCGATCCGGCCAACCTCCGTATAATCTATCATCCGGATCTGACCACGAAATACAGCCAGTTCCGGGGAAACGAGGATATGGTCCACCGCTTTAAAGGCGAGATCGTCGCGGTACTGAACGCCCACCGGTGCAATACCATGGTGTTCTTTCCGTCCTTCAAGACAATGGAGCTGTTGTCCGGGGAGCTGTATGCCATCGAGGGCCATGAGTCCAGAGATTTGTTTTACGAGGACCCGCACGCGAGCCAGGAAGAGCTGCTGTCCAGCGTTCGCCGTTTCAAGGAGCTCAAGGGTGCGGTCTTCTTTTCGGTTATGGGTGGCAGGATATCCGAGGGCATGGATTTCCCGGGTGAGGCATTGGAGCTGGCCGTCCTCGTTGGGATCCCGTTCCCGAAACCCACCGCACGCTCCAAGGGTCTGCGCAGGTACTACGATATCAAGACGGGTGACGGGTGGCTCTTCGCGGTGATGGCCCCGGCCATCAGAAAGGTGCTGCAATGCATGGGTCGTATTATACGATCTAGCGAGGACAGGGGAGTGGCGGTAATACTGGATTACCGTGTGAGGCGCTTCGAGGAGTTTCTTGAGGGACTGGAGGAGAGCCGGGACGTGCCGGGAGCGATTCGGGATTTCTTCGGGGCCGGGGGAATGCGGTAAGGATGTATGGTTGACATTGTTAGTTCAAGTTACGCATCAGGTTTGGATGGCGAGCCGGGAGAAGCTCCCGATTTCGAAGCCATCAATCCCCTTCTTTGATCGCCCTACGTCCTCCCTTATGGAAAAGTATCTCGAAAACCACTCAATCATTTGAGGATGATTTCCCGCGCAATTCCCTAAGGAACATGCCCGTATGGCTCTTTTCCACCTTCATTACTTTCTCGGGCGTCCCTGATGCGATCAGGTATCCTCCTTCATTCCCACCCTCCGGTCCGAGATCCATCACCCAGTCCGCACTGTTTATCACATCTATGTTATGCTCTATTACGATGACCGAGTTACCCGCATCTACCAGTCGATGAAGGATCAACAGGAGTTTGTCGATGTCTGAAAAATGGAGTCCGGTGGTGGGCTCGTCCAGGATGTACAGGGTCTTTCCGGTGTTCTCGTTGCTGAGCTCCCTTGCGAGCTTGATGCGCTGCGCCTCTCCGCCCGACAGCGAAACGGCGCTCTGCCCCAGCTTTATATAACCGAGACCCACTTCACACAGGGTATCGAGTACCTTCGTGATCTTCTGATTATCATGGAACGGTTTTAAGGCATCCCTGACCTCCATATCTAGAATGTCGGATATGCTCTTTCCTCGGTATTTGATTGCCAGGCTCTCGTCCTTGTATCTCTTTCCGCCGCATTGCCTGCAGGTAACCCACACGTCCGGCATGAAGTTGAGCTGGATCCTCTTTTTCCCGTGGCCCTCGCAGGCTTCGCACCTGCCTTCCTTGGAATTGAAGCTGAAATGGGAGACCTTCATCTTCCGATCCTTTGCTTCCTTCACGTTAGCATAGACCTTCCTCATCTCATCCAACACCCCGCTGTAGGTGGCGGGATTGGAGCGCGGTGTCCTTCCTATAGGCGACTGATCCACCATTATGACCTTGTCGATGTTCTGCTCCCCATCGATCGCATCCATGATAGTCGGGTCCATTCTGGCGTTCCCCAACGTCGATAGAAGGGCGGGAAGCAGTGTCTGGGTTATCAGGCTGCTCTTTCCGGACCCGCTCACTCCTGTTACGCAGCAAAACACTTCCAGGGGAATGTCCAGCGTTATTTCCTTGAGATTGTTCTTTCTTGCACCCCTTAAGTTGATCCATTTATCAGCGGTCCTTCGCCTTTCTACAGGTTTGTATATACTTCGTTCACCCCGTAGGTATTTTCCCGTTACCGAGGCGGGATCTTCCATGACCCGGCCGGGAGTGCCGCAGGATACAATCTCGCCTCCGTAAGCACCGGCCCCGGGTCCTATATCCATGAGCTGGTCGGCCTTCATCATGGCCTCTCCGTCATGCTCCACCACTACCACCGTGTTTCCCCGGTCCCGAAGCTGCAGAAGGGAATTGATCAGCTCCCGGTTGTCCCTTGGATGAAGCCCGATGGATGGCTCGTCGAGTATATAGATCAGGCCATTGAGCTGGCTTCCCAGCTGGCTGGCGAGCCTGAGCCTCTGGGCTTCACCGCCGGAAAGTGTGGGTAAAGAGCGGTCGAGGGTCAGATAATGAAGTCCGACGCTGCAAAGGCCCTTTCCCCTTTCTCTCAACTCCTTTATAATGCCTCGCCCGATCTCATACGCCTCTTCGTCCATATTGTCAATCGCGGTGTCAAGCCATTCCACCAGTTCTCCGATGGAAAGATGTGTGACCTCGGGATACCTTTTATCGTGAAATCTTACAAAGCGTCCCTCCGGTGACAACCTCTCACCCTTACACTCATCGCAGTCTATCTCGGTGGTGTATACGAGCAATCGCTTCCTGCTGCCCGGGGAGCTGGTCTGTTTCAAAAGCCTTTGAATGTTCGGTATCGCTCCCTGGGCCGGTCTTTCAAAACCGATGGTCCTGCCCCTAGTCTTCATATCGTAGCTCCACTTGAGGACCCTCTGGCCTGTCCCGTACAGGACATTTCTTCTGAAGTCCTCGGGGAGATCGTTCCACGGTAGTTCAAGATCCACTCCGTCGATGTCCGCCAATGCAAAGAGCTCCGCCCGCATCCAGTTGCCGGTGGGCTTGACTTCTCGAAGTACGCCGAACCACTGCGAGGCCCCGTCAAGTAGGGAAAGGTGGGGTTTGTCCACCACCCTGCGAGGATCGACCTCGATGCGCTTTCCCAGTCCCTCGCAGTGAGGGCACATCCCCTCCGGATTCAGATTGCTGAGCATGGAAGGGCTCATCTCGAAGAAAAAACGGCGGCAGTACGGACACGCGTTCCTCTCGCAGAACAGGAATTCCCCATCATTCATTGTCAAGCCGATATAACCGCTTCCCTCATCATAGGCCGCCTGTACTATTTGGCACAGCTTCCTTGAAAAGCCTCGTTTACCCTCGGGTATGGTGATCCTTGTTGACGGAAGCCCCGGTGAACCTTCCTTTAACGGGGATATGTCGAAAACGGTTCCCCGGGGAAGCTCGACGAGGGTGCTGCTCAGCTGTGGAGCCGGCTGGGGTTTTACAGCCCTTGCGCAACCCGGACAGTATCTCGTTCCCAGTCTTGTGAAAAGTACGCGGAGCAGACTGAATATATCCGTAAGCGATCCCACTGTGGAGCGGGGATTTCTAACAATGGTCCTCTGCTCGATGGCGATAGTAGGTAATAGACCGTGGATACGGTCCACGTCTGGCTCCTCCATCTGATCTGCCAGGACCCTGGCCGTCGTGGAAAGGCTTTTTATGTACCTGTACTGTCCCTCAGCATACAATGTATCGAACGCCAGAGAAGATTTTCCACTCCCGCTGACCCCCGTGATCACAGTCATTTTGTTATAGGGTATCTTGACTTCAATATTCTTCAGATTGTTCTGCCTGGCCCCGATAATTTCTATACAGTTCTTGTCTGTCCTGACGACCGGGACCTCCACTTCATCCGTCCGTCTACTCCGGGTGCCGCTCTCCTTCTTTCCCGAAAAATTCATTGCTTCCAGTCTGTCAATGTCCGATGATAGGAGTATGCTCGGGTCTGTATTTACCAGTTCGTCACCTTCGATCATAAATTCGGGCCAGTGCTTGAACCAGTCCGGTACCTTGTAGCTCTCAACCCTGTCCAGATGTGGAATATACGGTAAGATATCTATGATCGGCGTTTTATCGAAGGCGTCGAAGTCCCCGATCTCTATTCTCCCATTATCCGCATCCATATTCAGAACCCTAACCGTGGTGAGGGCCAGGGGGTTGGGGCGAACGGGTGAGCGCGTGGCAAACACCCCGCATTTGGGAGCGTTCTCGTATGGAGGATTGACCTTTAACGTCCTTCTGGACCGCTCGTTATCAAGGCGGTGGAACCACCATAGTATCCTGATATGGGAGAACTCCCTCAGCCTTTCCAGTTCATTCATGTATTCCCTGTTCACAATAAGATAATTCTTACCCTTCGATTTTTCCGTTACACCTATGGGATTTAATATGATCTCATCCTTGTGGGCGATATCATCGTCTGTTTCGCCATCAGGGAAATGGACCTGCTCCGTTTCTGGTATTTGCTCGGAGTGACCGGAATATTTTCTGGGCACAACGGCATTCCTGACACGATCTGATACGGGAATATGTGCCTTTATATCGAGCACCAGGGAATTGAGTGGCATGTGAGATGCCGTGTATGAGATTATCCCGTCCTTTTGATTTATTGATCCTATTTGTACCGTGGTGAGCCTGATTGATCCCGGGAATACTCTATCCCGTCCATCGATTTCGGGATTGATATCATCTCTTGCCGTGGATATTTCATCTCCTCTTGGATCGGTCCATAATATCAGTAGATGACTGAATTTGTCTGTATTCAGAAGCCCGGAGCGATATTTTTCATAGATGGTAAGTGAGCGCCCCCCGTCTGTGGTTGAAGATATCCCGATCGGTCTGATAATGTAGTTCTTCAAGGTCTCACCTGGGCCTTAAGTAAGAACGCAACGGGTTATTTGCTTTTTCCAAACTTTGTTCAATTAAAGTTGAACCTGGTTCCGGGTGAACAAATGTAAATGAATCCACTTGGACAAATGTCATTGGCAGCAGGCACATTTGTCCGCCTGCATCACGGGCACATCCACGTGTAAAGCCGAGCCCTCCTGGCTCGACTTTACCAGGAAGACGGGCCAGCAAGCCTCGTCTTCACCGCAATAACCGTCAATTTAGATGCTCCTGAGTGAAACAGGCACCTGAATGAAAAGCCCGTACGCAGATGACATGGGAACCCCCATATAAGATGGAGCACGTCAATCGATAGAGGCCCTCAAGAACCACGTCAAAATGTCTGAACTTCGACCATGAGCTGCCCTTCGCACCACTGACAATATATACTATGCTGTGAATCCCCCGAACAATTACCGCAGGTGAACGCTATGAAGAAGAAGATAGTCCTTGGTGACGAGACCGTGAAAAAGCTTCGAAACTTCAAGACGGTCTTCGACGAGATAATGGAGGAGGAGACCGATTTCAACGATTACGTTGAGGTGGTGCTCTCCGAGGGGCTAGAGAAGATGCTCAGGGACGTCATTCCCGAGGAGCACGAGTGGGATACTCTGAGGGTTGCCTTCGAGAAGGACAACCGGTTTATAAGCAGGGTCATCGTGGACATCCTTTCCCGTGGTGCGGAGATAAGCGAGGATGAACGGAAGAGGATGAGAAGCAAGATGTCCATGTACATTCAGTAGGGCACCCGATCACCGGCAAGGTCAATTATGGGAAGGCAAATAATTATGTCAGCATATGGTCACGGCAGGCGGAGCGCGGACGATCTCGACAGAACGTTGGTAAGACTGGACGGGAAGGGCTACAAGGCATACCGGGATATCAAGGGTACGTACGATTTCGGGGAATTCACCCTTGTCATCGACCGGGTGCAGGGCGATCCGTTCGCCTCTCCATCAAACGTAAGGGTGCTGGTGGATCGTGAAAGAGCGGGGTTTCCCGCAGAGACCCACCGAGGGCGGTCCCGGGAGATCGCCCTTCGCGATTTTCTAACGAGGATGTTCCATCAGGCGGCCCGAAGGCTGGCAAAGGGGCACAGGGGTACCGGCGGCAGCGGAAGGATCTCCATCGACAGGCCCGGTCAGGAGGTCCTCGAGAGAACATCGGTCCTCATCCACGTAGACCACCTGGAGGCGCGTTTCCTCGTCGGTCTTCCTGCCTTCGGAAGGAGGATAGCCGGCAGGGAGGCCCGCGCCATGTTCCGCGATGAGATACCTCGTATTGTGGAGGCTTCTCTGTTCTTTCGAAGTCTCGACCGGGACATGCTCTTTCGGCACGTGGAGGCCGTGGAGGATGCGGATTTCGTAAGGGATGAACTGGGGCCACGGGGGCTGGTCGCCTTCGTGGCCGACGGCTCCATGCTTCCCAGGGCCAGCGGTATCGACGATACGCCCCTTGAGACCGGCGAGGTGGTTCCATTCGCCTCGCCCCCGTCGCTGCGTACCGAAATGAACACACCCAACGGAGGCCCGGTCGCGGGAATGGGTATACCCGGGGGAATTACACTCATAGTGGGCGGAGGATACCACGGCAAATCGACCCTTCTCCGGGCCATCGAGGTCGGCATATACGATCACATTCCCGGGGACGGCAGGGAATTCGTGGTCACCGATCCCGGTGCGGTCAAGATAAGGGCCGAGGACGGCAGGAGGATCGAGAGGACGGACATATCTCCGTTCATCTCGAATCTCCCACTGGGAAAGGACACCCGCTCCTTCTCGTCGGAGGACGCAAGCGGCAGCACGTCCCAGGCCGCCAACATCGTGGAGGCAATAGAGGCCGGGGCAACCGTTCTTCTCATAGACGAGGACACGTCCGCCACGAACTTCATGATACGCGACCACAGGATGCAGGAGCTTGTCGTCAAGGACAATGAGCCCATAACTCCCTTCATCGACAAGGTCCGGCAGCTCGCTGCTGACCGGAACATATCTACCGTACTTGTGATAGGAGGCTCAGGGGATTACTTCGACGTTGCCGATCTCGTGATCTGCATGGACACCTACAGGCCTCATGACCGGACGGAGGAAGCTTTAAAGGTGGCGGAGAAATATTCGGCCGAGCGCAGGTGCGAGGGCGGCGAGAGCTTCGGGGAAATGAGACAGCGAGCACCCCTACCGAGCAGCATCGACGCCAGCAAAGGTCGCAAGAAGGTCAAGATCAGTGCACGGGGCGTCCGTCACATCCAGTTCGGCACCAATGATATAGACCTCTCGGCGGTGGAGCAGCTGGTGGACCTGAGCCAGACCAAGGCCATTGGGGACGCCATCCATTATGCCACCCGTTACATGGATGGCAGGCGAACGCTGCCGGAGATACTGGATATGGTCTTTGCCGATATCGAAAGGAAAGGACTGGATGCCTTGGACCAGCGGCATGCTGGTGATCACGCCTTTATCAGAAGAATGGAACTGGCCGCGGCCATCGACAGGCTGAGGAGTCTGCGGGTGAAGCAGATCGCTTGATCCTCGGGATTATTTTCTACCGATCGAGCAAGAACCGATAATATTTATATACTGTTTTAGGCATACCTAACAATTAGGGAAACCTAAAGGAATGATGCAAATGGCCTCCTCGCAGAAGGAAATGGTAGAAGAGATACTTGAAAATGCAGTGGACATCCTGGAGGAGGCGGGCAGCATAACGACCGAGGCCCTCGCTCAGCGCCTGGGCATCTCACTTTCCGAGCTGAAGCCGGAGCTGGAGGGTCTGGAAAGATCGGGATTACTCGGTATGGAGAACGGTGATATCGTTCTTACACGGAAGGGATTGAAGTTCGGAAAGAAAATGGTCAGAAAACACCGGCTTTTGGAGCGGTTTCTCTATGACGTTCTAGGCCTTCGGAAGGATCGGGTCCACGAGGAGGCCTGCAGGCTGGAACATGCCCTGTCGGACGATGCCGAACAGGCACTTTGCAGGTTCCTGGACCATCCCACCCAGTGCCCGGATGACAACCGGCCCATTCCGCCATGCAAACACGGGCGAAGAGTGAAGAACTGCGAGAAATGCGGTACCGGCGGAGGCCGTCTGTTGCCCCTGTCGGAACTGGATGAGGGCAAATCGGGAAAGGTCCGGTTCATAAGGGGGGCGAGGGGTGCTCATCGGAGGCTGAGGGACATGGGGATCATTCCGGAAAGGGTGATCACCGTAAGAAGACGATCGCCATTCGGCGGTCCCATCGAACTACTGGTATGCGGCACCAAACTGGCTCTGGGAAGGGGTATTGCCGAGAAGATATTCGTGGAGGTCTGTTGAATTGAAAACGGCCAAGGTTTGCGATGGAGGCTGCGAAATGGATTGTGGGAGATGCCTCTATGGCGGCAGGCCCGGGGAGGACGGCTGCCTCCTGGAGAACGGAGCTCCGAAGGGGAGACAGGGGAGAAGAAGGTGGATCCGCAAGAGGAAACCAATTCGCATCGCGCTGGTCGGCAACGCCAACGTGGGGAAATCTGCCATCTTCAACCAGATGACCGGGCTCGAGCAGAGAACGGGGAACTGGGCTGGCAAGACCGTGGAACTGGCAAGGGGCAAGGCCATCCATGAAGGCCGCCTCTTCGAGATAGTGGACCTTCCGGGAACCTATTCCCTTTCGAGCTTCACGGAGGAGGAGGAGGTCACCAGGGATTTCGTGGTCAACGGAGAGGCGGACGTCGTTATCAACGTGGTGGATGCCACGACGCTGGAGCGCAATCTCTACCTGACCACCCAGGTGCTGGAGCTGGGGGCCCCCACCGTCCTAGCTCTGAACCAGTCCGATCTTGCCCGAAAGAAGGGCATAAGGATAGATACCAAGGGCCTGTCGAAGAGACTGGGAGTGCCCGTGGTGGAGACGGTGGGGACCACCGGAGAGGGACTGCGCAGGCTTATGAAACATTCCCTGAAGCTGGTGGGCATAGAAAGGTCCCGGGCCCGGCACGAACATGGAAAGAGCGAAAGGAAACACAGGCATCCCGGGGCCCGCCACTGGATACACCAGGCATATCACCCGGAGCACAGGTATGTGGATTTCGGTCCGGAGGTGGAATCCCGCGTGGGGATGATACAGAAGGAGATAGGGGAGCCGTTGAAGGGTTATTCCGCCAGGTTCCTGGCCACAAAGCTCCTGGAGGGCGACGAGCTGGCGGCCACCCTCGTGGCATCCCGGGACCCGGAGATACTCGAGATCGGCAAGAAGTTCATGGATGAGCTGTCCGGGATCCACGGCGAGGACGCGGCCACCGTGATGACCCAGGAAAGGTATTCCATATCCCACGGGATCGCCACATCCGTAACGGATCTCCGGAGGGGCGACAAGGCCACGTTCTCAGATCGGATGGACCGGTGGACAACGCACCCCGTCTTCGGGTATGCCATACTTGTGAGCGTGGTCCTGTTATCTTTCTTACTCATATTCACAATGGGGGATCGGGTGTCCGGATGGGTCATGACGGCCTTCCAGTGGGGCGGCGGATACGTGAAGGATGCCCTGGGGGACGGATGGCTGTATCTGATACTCTGGGACGGGGCCGCTCAGGGCCTTGTTGCGGCCATCGCCTTCGTTCTGCCTTACATACTGCCCTTCTACATACTGCTGGCCATTCTGGAGGATTCTGGATATCTTGCCCGGGTGGCTATCCTCATGGACGCACTCATGCACAGGTTCGGACTTCACGGCAAGGCGTTCATCCCCATGATACTCGGCTATGGATGCACCGTGCCCGCCGTCCTCGGGACCCGGATCCTGGAGACGAGGCGCGAGCGCTTCATTGCTGCATTCATGGCAGGTTTCATTCCATGTGCCGCCAGGACCACGGTCATCATGGCCCTGGTCGGGGCCTTCATTGGATGGTACTGGGCCCTGGGCCTTTACGTCTTCAACATCCTTGTCATCGCCATACTTGGTTTCATTGCAGCCAAGTTGCTACCGGGAAAGGCATATGGTCTCATCATGGAGGTTCCGAGGTACCATTTCCCCACAGCGAAGGTGGTTCTCAAGCAATCCTGGATGAGGCTGCGCGACTTCGTCATGGTTGCGCTGCCGGTAATCGTCGTGGGCTCGATATTGCTGGTCATCTTCGAGATGTTCGATCTCACTGATCCGGTGAACTGGGTCTTGTCTCCCGTAACCGAGTGGATACTGGGACTGCCCGCTGCTGTTGGCGTCATTCTTCTTCTTGGAATACTGCGAAAGGAGCTTACCGTGGTCATGCTCGTTTCGCTGTGGGACGGTCCCCTGAACGGACACCTGAGCGCGATCCAGATGATGGTGTTCACGCTGTTCGTCATGTTCTACATTCCGTGCATCTCCACAATGGCCGCCCTTCTCAAGGAGTTCGGGGCGCGGGCAACCGCAGCAATATCGTCTGCTCAATTCCTTGTAGCTCTGGGAATTGCAGGCTTCTTCAATCTGGTATTTACAGTTCTCTGATCTCTATGTTATTAACCGGATACGAAAAGAAAAACGGGGGAGTGAGCGAATGAAGCGCAAGACCGTGGAGGAATACCTGGAAACCATCTACGTACTGGAAAAGAAGGAGGAAATGGCCCATACAGGAAGGATCGCCTCCATGATGGACGTAAAACCCCCCTCGGTCACCGAGATGCTGCAGAAACTGCATTCCGAGGGATACGTTACTTACAAGCCCTTCGTGGGTGCCAGGCTTACGTCAAAAGGGCGCGGGAGGGCTAAGGAGCTGATGAACCGTCACAGGGTGCTGGCGGATTTCATCGAACTCCTGGGGATCGGCAAGGAACTGGCAGAGGTGGATGCCTGCGAGATAGAGCATCACGTGAGCCCCAGGACCATGGAGGCGCTCGAGAAGTTCATACAGTTCGTCCAGTGGAAGGAGGATATCCCCTGCTGGCTCGATCATTTCAGATATTTTTACGAGACTGGAGATTACGTTGAATGCACTCCGAAGAATCCGGAATCCTGTCCGGTTCATGGAAATGAGACCCGGGATTGATGATCCGTCCGAATGTTATGGATGCTGATCCTATAGGCGGCCCATTACGGTGTTGGATCACCGATCGCCTCCAAGCAGCTCCACCCTGTCCGCGTGCTCCGCCGCGAAGCGCTCCATGTCTATCCTGCTGCCCCGTACCCTGAATGCCATCCCTCCGTTCTCATTGCCATCATGCGAATTCGCTCCGAGGACCTCGAACCTCTCCCGTATCTCGCTCTCCAGGCTCCTGTGCATCACGATGTCGTGTACTACAAGGATCAATTCCGCCATATCGGGCAGTGCATTTCTGATGGAATCTGCCATATCCTCGAGGTTCCGACCCTCGGAAGCCGAGCAATGAATGGATCCCTCCATGGGATAACCGGCCTCTCCCAGGCGCGTTTTTATTTCATGGATCTTCGCTTCGGCCTCTTTTCGTTCCAGAAGGTCCGTCTTGTTGAATGCGCATATTATCGGGGGTCCGTCCCGCTCCCTCAGCAGGATGTCGAAGGACGTTATCATCTTTCGGTATATCTCCTTCATGTCATCCGAAACGTCCACCACCAGCACTATAACGTCCGAAAAGAATATCTCCTCCAGGGTCGAACGGAAGGCCTGTACCAGGTAAGGTGGCATATACTGGATGAAACCGATGGTATCGGTGATCAGTATGGGAAGACCCCCCCGGTTCATCCTTCGGGTGCGTGTCGAAAGCGTGGTGAAGAAACGGTCCTTCACGTCCCCTTCCTCGTCCGAAAGAGCATTGAGAAGCGACGTCTTGCCCGCATTGGTGTATCCCGCCAGGGCCACGTTGTAGCTGCCGCGCCCCCTCTTTCGCTCCCTCCTCAGCTGTCTTGCCGCCTTTATCCTCCCGAGCTTCTCCTCGATCCTGCGACTCCGGTTGTTGATGCCGTCGAGGTACTGGGATACCTGGAACTCCCCTCCGGTCCTGAAGCCGGGGTGCTCGCCCGTCTTTGACTGGTGTATCCATTCGCGCACCAGGGGTATCTCGTACCGAAGTGAGGCCAGCTCCACCTGCAGCTTCGCCTCCATGGACCTGGCGTTCCGGACGAATATCTCGAGGATGACCCTTACGCGGTCGAACACGTCGGTCCGCAGGATCTCCTGGGCGTTGAAGATCTGGATGGGCTTCAGGTTGTGATCGATTATAACAAGGTCGGCGGAGGCCGTTTTCAGGTAATCTGCGATCTCACCGAGCTTTCCCTTTCCCATGAAATACCTGGGATTCCTCTTCGAACTGTTCTGGTAGAAGACCTTCAGCACGTGATATCCCAGCGTGTCGAGAAGGTCGGCAAGTTCACGGAAGAGCACGGAATCGGGTCGATTCTGCGTCGCCACCACGACGCTCAGTTCTTCGCTGGTCTCAAAGGGCTTGATCGGCGTGTATATTGTGATGTCCATCCCCGCCCGGGATCAGTTTTTCTTCCCTTTCTCCGCCGCCTTTCTTTCCTCGTCCCGCTGGTACTTGGGTTTGCGGGCGAGGCCGAAACGCTTCTTGAAAAGAAATATCCAATTCTTGGAGCCGTCCTTCCACGTATTGAGCGCCTTTTCTCCTTTCCTGAGCCTGTAGGGTACGTGTACCTCTTTGAACTTGATCTTGTTCTTTCTGTGGGCTCTTTTGGCCTCGATCTTGATCTCCTCCGAGAGAGGCATACCGTCGGATGTGACGTTGAGATGTCGAAGGGCCTTCTTTCGGAACACCCACATACCGGTCTGGGAATCCGTGAGCCACATAAAAAAGAGAATGTTCATGGTAACCTTGAGTATGAAGTTCCCAAGCCAATGGGTTCCGGTAAAGGCACCCTTGTCGGCGTTCTTGATCCTGTCGCAGGAAATGAAATCCAGTTCTTCCTCCCGGAGTTGCTTCACAAGATCGGGAATGATCTCCGCCGGATAGGTCGTATCGCCGTCCAGGGTGACTATGATGTCGCCCTTGGCCTTGGCGAATCCCGTCTTGTAGGCCCTGCCGTAACCCCTGCGTTTCTCCATGATGATGCGGGCGCCCTTGTTCTTGGCGATCTCCACCGTCCTGTCCTTGGAGAGGCCATCTATGATGACTATCTCGAGGTCGGCAAAGTCCTTGGGGATCTGGTCGATGGTCTGTCCAATGGATTCTTCCTCGTTGAGCGTTGGTATAAGCACGGAGACCTTCAAGTTACCACCCATTCCTGGTACGGCCCGGAAAATGAAGCTCCTCGTATATAAGTGTTGCCGGTATGTTGGGAGCACACCATTGGCTCTGGCGACAACAATGAAGGAATGTAGATACCATGGGTATTACAGGGAAGAGAATCTTGATGGTACCGGTAATCGATGATAGGTCGATCCCCCTACCCGTACCTCTCCAGCAGCCCCGTCTTGTCGTTGAACTCTCTTATCTGCTCATCCCATTTTCTGAACGATCCGAACTTCTCGCTCCAGTAGTCGTCCTGGTACCACTGGCGGTCCAGCTCCTCCATATCGTATCCGATCTGCTCTATCCAGGTGAAGTACTTCAGGTTGTGCATTCTCTTCTTGTCTCGGTGGGACAGTTCCATCATCCACTCGGTACCGGCGTCCAGAAGATACCTGTGATAGTCCACCGCGGCATCCGTATCCGAATAGCCGCCCCGCGCTTCCCTCAGCTCCGCGATCCTCGACGCGTACATCTCCGTGGAGTCGGTGGCCACCGTGAACAGGATATCGTTCTCGTTCATCTCGTAATACTTCGCCATCTGGATGGTGCCAAGGAGATTGGCGATGGAGGATATGCCAAGCAGCCCGAGCTTTGCCAGGAACTCGGGGTCCGCACCGAGCCTACGGAGAAATTCCTGCCCCTCCTTCTCGTTGAACAGCCTCAAAAGGGACATGCAGGCCTCGTCGTCTATGGCCCCCACCATGTCGATGTTCTTCATGTTGAGTATCCACGGGACGTGCTTGTCACCGATGCCCTCTATGCGGTGGCCGCCGTAGCCGTTGTACAGAAGGGTGGGACACTGTATTGCCTCACCCGCCGCAACCTTCGCCAGCGGGAACTTCTCGCGCACGTACTCCCCGCAGCCCAGCGTACCCGCCGAGCCCTGGGTCAGGAAGAGCCCCGAGAACCTCTGCCCGTCCTTACTGATGTCATTGAAAACCTCCTCCATGGCGGCTCCCGTCACCGCGTAATGCCAGATGGGATTGCCGAACTCGGCGAACTGATTGAGTATCACTATCTCGTCGCCTCTCTCCCGCTTCAGCTCGAAGGTCTTGTCGTACACTTCCTTGACGTTGCTCTCGCAGCCGGGAGTGGCGTGTATCTCGGCCCCGACCTTCTCCAGCCATTCGAACCTCTCGCGGGACATCTCCTCCGGGAGGACCGCGATCGATGGGCACGCCAGAAGGTATGCGTCGTAAGCCCCGCCGCGGCAGTAGTTACCTGTGGAGGGCCAGAGAGCCTTCTGCCAGGTGGGATCGAATGCACCGCGAATGAGCTTCTCCACCAGGGGCCCGAAGGTCGCACCGACCTTGTGGGCTCCGGTGGGAAAGTACTTTCCAATGAGAATGATTATCCGGGAATCTATGCCCGTTATCTCCTTGGGGACCTCGAGGTAGTTGACGTTGCCGAACGCACCCCCGAACTCGGTGGGCTCGTTCTTCCAAGTGATCCGGAACAGGTTCCGGGGATGCAGGTCCCACAGGCCGATCTCCAGCAGTTCCTCCTTTATCCCGGACGGTATCCTTTCCGGGTGTGCCATCTCCTCGTACGTCGGGATGATTATATTCCGTTCTCTGCATCGCTCAATGGTATTCTCCAGTATCTTTTCTCTATCCTTCATCCGATCGCTTCCCATGATTCCCATATCATTCCTGATTGCCGTTCTTATCCGAACCGCCACGGTAAAGTTAGTTTTCTATTTATACTTTGTATCATATTTCGGTTCGAATTCCAAGAAGGAAGGCATGGAAATGAGACTGGGGTGTGACGGAACGGCCCGTGGAAAGGAAGGTGACGCCGCACAACGTCACCTGAAGGACATTATAAAGACCTACGATGCTATCAAATCCGATATCGAGGCCCGCCTCTCGGAGTTCGGGCAGGTGTGGGAGAGCGGGAGCGAACGGGAAATATTTCTTGAGCTGGTCTTCTGTCTTCTCACTCCGCAGTCCAAGGCCCGCTCCTGCTTTCGGGCGCTGTGTGACATATCTGAAAGCGGGATGGTATTCTCGGGAGCGGCCCCGGAGCTCGCAGATCGCATACGCAACGTGCGTTTCCGCAACAACAAATCACGCTACATCGTAGAGGCTCGGGAGATGTTCACGGAGGACGGCAGGTTCGTCATTAAGATGCGGATCGCGGAACGGGAAGAAGTTCATGCGCTCAGGGACTGGCTCGTAGAGAACGTCAAGGGTATGGGGTACAAGGAGGCCAGCCATTTCCTTCGCAACATCGGCAAGGGCCGGGACCTCGCCATACTCGACCGGCACATAATGAAGAACCTGGTTCAGCTCGGCGTTATCGACGGTATCCCGGGTTCTCTGACCCCCACCAGATACAGGGAGATCGAGGAGCGCATGCGGTCCTTCTCGAAAAGGGTGGGGATACCCATGGATCACCTCGACCTTCTCCTGTGGTACCGGGAGGCCGGTGAGATATTCAAATGACAAAGGACCGGGGAAATGAGATATGAACCGATGGAATGAAGATCATTCGAAGATACTCTCGCTCGTCGAGAGTCATGAAAAGATGAGGGAGAACGGCATCAACCTGATCGCCTCCGAGAACTGGCTATCGGAAAGGGTCAAAAAAGCGCTATCCAGCGACCTTGCCGGAAGGTACCACACGGAATGGTACGGCGGAACGGAGATCGCCAGGAGGATAATCGCGATAACGGAAGGGTATGCAAGGAAGCTATTTCGATGCGAAAAAGCGCTTCTCGCCCCCATCTCCGGGAACATATGTGACCTAGCGGCTATCCTTGCCTACACCGAGCCCGGGGACGCCGTCGCCATTCTCCCGTTCACCTGCGGCGGTTATCCATTGGGCATCGAGAAGTTCCACCGCCGTCGTCTTGACATCCCCGCCGATCCGGATACGTACGAGATAGACGTTTCACGGGCAGTTGAGCAGATATCGGGGGAGAATGCGAGAGTGGTCATCCTGGGCTCGTCCTTCATTCCGTTCCCGTTCCCCGTGCGGGAGATGCGGGACGGACTTGTTGAAAAGGGATGGAACGGGCACATCTTCTACGACGGCTCGCACGTTCTGGGCCTCATTGCCTGCGGCAAGTTCCAGGATCCGCTGAGAGAGGGCGCGGAGGTCCTCTTCGGCAGCACCCACAAATCGCTCTACGGTCCCCAGGGAGGGATAATGCTGACGAACTCACCGGACCACGCTGAGAAGCTACTGAAATTTCTCGAGATAGATATAGATGCCGGGATCGGCCTCGTGGACAACGTGCACATGAACCGTATCGCCGGTCTGGGTGCGGCTTTCGAGGAAATTCTCACGGACGTGGATTACGGCAGGCGGGTCGTCGAGAACGCAAGGGCTCTTGCGGGGGCTCTCGACAGGCTCGGCGTACCCGTGAGGTTCAGAGAGCGGGGATTCACCGCGTCCCATCAGGTTTTCCTGGGCCTATTCCCGGACGACGCCCGGGAGCTTTGCGGTGCCCTCGAGGATATGGGAATTTTCACGGACATTGCGGCTCGCTTCGGTACAGCGGAGGTAACACACAGGGGTATGGGCCCTTCAGATATGGTGGAGATCGCGGAGCTGGTGGCCGACGTGCTAGTGAACGGTCCGTCGGAGCGGGTACAGGAAGGTGTGGTCTCGGTGCTCCGAAATAGGGGATCATAATCCCGCCGACAGCACTCCGTAATACCCCTGCATCACGTATATCGAATCCTCGTAGAGCCTGACGTCACCCCTGTCACGTATCCTCAACATGGTGGTGAACTCCAGCTCCGGCAAATCCTCGATGGAATAGACGACCAGTTCGCTCTCCCCCCTGTCGAACAGGCACATGTGCCGCTCGTCGAGGCATTGCAGCTCCATGTTGCCCTCGATAGAGAGGGATGCCAGAATGCCCGGGGTTTCCGGTTCGGAAAGGTCCAGCACCCTTACGGTGATGTTCCCACCGTCGCCGCCGTATCTTGGATAATAGTAGTAATAATACTGATCCTGGCCGCTTACGATGTATGCCCTGTCCCCGTAAACTACGGCTTCCACAGGCCCGGGACCGAGGTTCACGGCGGTCAGTATCTCCGCCCTGCCGTCATGGAGGCTGAGCGTATTGAGGGTGACATTATCCTCCCCGTTCATATTCCACTCCGACATGGTGAAGATCACTCCCTCGCCGGCCCCGATGAGCTCCCCCGGTATATTGTAATCGTCCACGATGACGGGCCCGGAGGGATCGGAGAGGTCTATCTCCAGGACGTAATTCCTGTAGAAGTATTCATAATCCAAGTACTCGTACGAGTAGTTGCCGTACTTGTCCTTTACCGTCCTGTTGTATAACTCCACCCCGTTCATCCTGTGATGGATGTACAGGTGATCGCCGTGGGAGGCCATTCCCCTGAATGAATATGCTTCTATGACCGCGGTACCCGGGGCCGGGACGTCGGAGTGGTCACCCAGGTCGAACGTGAAGAGAGTATCGTTCCCCGGACCCTCTGATCTGGGCGCGTATCTTCCGTATTTCTCGTGGTACACCCAGTTCATATAGGGGTGATCGCCCACGTGATAGTAGACCAGTGTATTTCCGAGCACGTGGAAGTTATCGGAATCGCGCATGGGGTACCCGGGTACCTCGCTGCACCTGCCCTCCACGTCGAGCATGACATCATCGTAATAGTAGCCACCGTACCAGTAGTAGTTGTAATGATTATCCCTGAAGTTGATGCCGTTTTTAAGCCTGCCGAGCTCCCGAAGATCGATCTTGCCGTCCACGCCGACGTCGATGGCAAAGAGCTTTCCTACCGTCTTCCCGTCCTCCGGGACGTTTGCCGCCAGCACCGGACCCGTGGGCAAATCGAACAGCCTTGCCCAGTTGGAGCCCAGCATTTCGGAATCCAGGGCATTCAGGTCGTCGGGCCCCCGAACCGTTCGCAGGACCACCTTGCCGTCGTACCAGTCCTGAACCGTCTGTATGTAGAGGTCTCCCGACGGTACGATGTCCTTGACGTTAACACACAGGTCCAGCACCTTCTCTACCCGAGGCTCGTCCAGGTTGCCGATGTCAACCACCTGGAGCGACTTGAACGAGGTTGCCAGTATCCAGTCCCCAACGACACGAGTCCGCTCTATGGAGTACCTTCCGTATACGTGCCCCTTCAGTTCCAGGTCCCCCTCCTCCAGATCGAAGCTCACCATCTGCAGTCCCGCCGTGCTCTCCCAGGTCTCGGTATCGTAGGAATTGAAGGGGACTATGAGAATATTGTGCGTTTCGTCAACAGTGAGGGCCTTCGGCTCCCAGTTCGCTTCGGACCAGGAGTAATTCCCTCCTAGTCGGACCCTCTCGAGCATCTTGGCCTCGTACGGATCGGTGACGTCGAACAGCGAAACGGCAATGTTCCTCTGCCCCTCGGAATCGTCCACCCCCAGGGCCAGTATCTTCATCCCCATCACCTCCATGTGGGTGACCCATCCCGGCATCTCGAACACGTCGCAGAGCTCGGGCTCTTCCGGATCGGAGAGGTCCAGGACGTCCAGGGGATCGATTGAACGGGGCAGGTGTATGGTATATGCTCTCTCTCCGGCGAAACGGGTGGCCATGAGGCTTCCCTCGTCGTCGATGAGAAGGGTCCCCAGGGCTTTGATATTATCCGGATCGAGGATATCCACGATGTACAGGCGGGACTCACCGATCCCCTTCCAGAAATGTGTGACCAGCCTGAACGTATCCTCGTACTCGTCCATCTGGTACTTGTCCTCGAGATAGCCCGGTACGATGAACGTATCCTTCGTCTCTATTTTCCCATGGGGATCGGAGATGTCGAGGTATGATATCTCCGTGAAGTACCTGTAACGTTCGTCATGAGGGTGTTCCCAGAGGGAATCCCTCTCAAGATCGATCTTTCCATTTTCCTCGTCATCGTCATCGTCATCGTCATCGTCATCATAATAGTATTCATCATCATAATCCCATACCGGACTGGCCACGTAGAAGGCGTTGGGGCTGGCGTGGACCTGGTTCGAGCTCCCCTCCATCCTGACCTGGTCCTTCATTCCGAGCGTCTCCGGATCCCCGAAATCTATGGACGTGATCATCGTCTCGTCCTTGCCGTCGTTCCCGTACCAGTACCAGTCGTAGGTGTTCGTGGCCTGGTATATTACGTGACCCACCCGCCTGGATTCTCCCGGGAAGCCCTCGAGCTCCACGATCTTCAGGACCACCGGATTCTCGATGTCGTCCACGTTAACGATGTACATCATCGTCCCTATGGTTCCCTCGTCCTCCTTCTCGTCCTCCCCGCTCATCTCCCAGTACCAGTACCAGAAGTTGTAGTCCGTCCTTACTGTGATTATGGCCAGGAAGTCAACGACGTACATCTCCTCCGGGTAACCCAGAACGGGGCACCTGCCCGCCATCCTGGCGTTTTCCGGATCGGAAATATCCACAGTGACGAGGCCCCGGTAACTGTTCAACACGTAGAGAGTATCCCCGATGACCTTAACGAGATCGGCTTCCTCGACCTCTCGCTCCGCTCCGCTGCCTCCGGCATCATCGGCCGCCTCGGCCCCGGCGACCTTCTCGTTGTCTCCATCCTCCGCATAGCTTCCATTTCCACCGGTGGTCCCCTCGTAGGAGTCTGTGAAGTTGTTGAGTCCCTCGAGGGTAGCTATCTTTTCGAGAGCCTCTCCGGGTTTGGCCCTTGCGATCCCGGGATCGACAGTGACTATCTCGGGGGATTTCACCCTGCCCGAGTACTCGCGCCATTTTCTCTTGGCATCCTCTCCCAGGGAATCATCCGTTTCGGGATCTCCGTCTGTCCTCTTTCCGTCATCCACGCTATCTACGATGAGATATATTCCCATGCTCAGGGCCGAACCCATAAGGAGTATCGCCACGATGAGTATCGCTGTAGGCTTGTTCATGATTTCACCTTGTTTCACGATTTTATGATGGAGAGATTATCCCGGGGTATAAATATACATTTTGGAAAGAACGTCAAAATGAAGGGGCAGGTAACCATCGAGTAGAGTCAGGACATGGTCCGATGAGTGTTCCTGAAGGCCGCCGGGCTTTCACCAACGGCGGCCTCGTTCGCGATCCACATAAAAAATTGACCGTCAAACCTATATCTCCGTACCCCATGGACCCGTATATGGTCCAACGGAATACCCCGCCTCCATCTCGAATCGGACCGGACCCCGCTGTTGGGATCCATCTCATCTATACACTCCTTCGCGAGCATTTCGGCCATCGCCACTGGTGGCCCGGCGACACGCGGGACGAGATCATCATCGGCGCCGTGCTTACCCAGAACACCGCGTGGACCAACGTGGAGAGAGCCATCGAGAACCTTCGAAATGCGGAATACATTACTCTTGAGACGGTTGCCTCATGCCCGCTTTCACGCCTGGAGGAATTGATCCGGCCCTCGGGATATTACCGACAGAAGGCATCCCGTCTCATTTCGGTGGCCCGCAACCTGATAGAATATCCAGGGGGAGCCGATGGTTTCTTAGATCCCGCCAGAGGGTGGGAAGCCATAAGAGGGGACCTTCTCGCCATGAAGGGCATCGGACCCGAGACCGCGGATTCCATACTGCTCTATGCCGCTTCGATCCTGTCCTTCGTGGTTGATTCTTACACGCACAGGATCTTTCTGAGGCTTGGCCTGTGGAAGGAAGGATACGATTATAACGGGCTGCAGAGCCTTATCACAGCCAATATCCCCGAGGATGTGAAGCTTTACGGGGACTACCACGCCCAGCTGGTGGAACTGGGGAAGACCCACTGTGCGAAACGGAGGCCGTCGTGCACGGAATGTCCCCTTGCTGAGATGTGCCCCGGATTCGGCAAAGACACGGTTTGAGCCGATGGTAAATATGCCGGGGGACGACCCCGGACGATAGATCGTGCGTTAGAAATTCCATTATCAAACCTATCGGGAAGCACCGGAAACCAAAGCCGGGAGATCATCGCGTTTCCGATCCTTCGATTCTATCGGGGAGAATATTATCGGGGAAGAGAATACGGAGATCCAGCGATTATCGGCACCAGAAATACAAAAATAGGAAACTTTGTCGAATCTTGTGCCTATTTGGTTAAGTAGAAATTAGAAGTATAATCCGGAGTGCAGTGGATAAGAGGCGAACATTATGAGAAAATACTATTTGAGTGGTATAAAAAAAAGTCTGTTGTCAATCTCTGTTGTCGGATTGTTGTTGACAGGAGCCATACCCCTGTTTCCAACGGGGGAGGCCGGTGGAGCGGGACTTCCGCCGCTTCTATTGGATTCATTCCATCTCTGGGATTTCAACATCAAGGATATAAATGGGAAATATTGGAAATATGAGGCGCGAACGGACCTCTACAGCGTTAAATTTCCGGTAGATATCGACGGGGACAGTGCGGAACTGGAAGTGTTCGGCGGGAAGTACGCTCTGAAGATGATAGTCAACGATCTTGAGTGCACCGATTTCGACGGCAGGGAGAACGGCACTTTCTTCCTGGAAGATCCTCTCGAGGATGAGCCGGTCGTGGATGGTGTCACCATCACGTATCCCGATATCTACGATGACATCGACCTCGAGTATGAGATCTGTTATGATCAGTGCAAGGAGACCTTCATCATCAAGAACCTGTCGAATTCCATTCACGGAAACCTGATGTTCAACAATACCATCGAGTATAATGTCAGCGCACTTCGGGTATTCTGCGGTGGAGAACGAGTAAACGACACCTATTACGGAGTGGGAGAGGATATCGAATTCCGGGACGATTTGGGATCTCTGGTCTACAGGATACCCAAGCCCGTGATGTTCGATACACCCGATGATTGCTGGGATCCCTATGAGGAGAGTTGGATTAAGGACCTGGATACACGGGAAAGCATAGATTGTCCCTTCCGGCTGGAACTTATTGAGGAGGGATTCCTGATCCGATATGACGCTCCCTACAGATTCCTTACCGCTCCGTCCACCAGGTACCCGGTATATCTCGACCCAGCCCTCTCCTACACCATTATAGAGGAGAGCATCACCTACGAGGGGCTTCCCAACGGCACCATCCGAAAGACAGACCCTTCCGGTGCGACCTATTACCAGGGAAGCGATATCATCATGCTCTCCAACGTGACCATAATGGAAGGGGGGGGTCTCACCCTCAATAACGTGACGCTGAAGATAGACGGATCCGAGGAAGCTACCCTGACATTGAAGGTGGATGTGGGCGGAATGTTGAACCTGGTCAACGGGACGCTGGTTACATGGGGTGAGAACGAATCCCACTACTGCATCGATTACATGGCGGGCTCCATGGGCTGTATCGACGGCGCAACCCTTGAGCATATCTCGGATGAACACGGCGGATTGGCCCTGTACTCGGAGATAATCGTCCTCAACAGCACTATCCGATACTGCCAGGGGAATGGCATTTACGTACGCGAATCCTCGCCCCTCATATACGGCAATTCGATAATCAACAATTCGGCATCGGGTGTTTTCGTCGGTTTCGGCGGTGCTCCCAAGATATACGGGAACAATCTCTCCGGGAACGAGATCGGACTGAACTGGAACGAGAACTGCTGGAGGGACACATTCATCAACCAATCGAAGTTATCTGTGCTTCACAATACCGTACTCTCAGGGGGAGAGATAACCCCGCAGGACTGGGGAAACTCGAGCTATGCCGATAGTGAAGAGATACCGCTCAAGGGGGGCAACCTCTTCGACCGAATACATCTGGACGGCCAGGAATCATCCGACTGCAACATTGTCATAGATGTGCTGGATGGTGAAGGGGAGGAAGAAATAGCGGGACTGGCTAACCTCTCCGGCAACATCCTCGATATCAGCGGGATCAATCCGTATGAACACTCCTCCATCAGGTTGAGATGCAGATTCCTGGGCAACCGATCATCGGGGGCCTCAATCAAAGGGTGGGAGGTATTCTTCAGGGCGACGGAGAGCCTCGAGGGTAAGGTGGGCTCCCAATCGGATATGACCTATCAGAACACACACCTGTTCGGGGATTCCTTGGTGCTCAATGGGACCGGTTTCAATGAAAGCCAGTCGAACTTCGAGGATTTCGGAGGCGATTCGCTCGATCCAATGTGGGTAGGCGGCAGCTACGGTACAGAGGGCTCCACCGAAGCGGATGTGGACGGTGCCGGATATGTCGAGGCTGTGAATTACGGTTCCGGAGCCTCATGGCACGGCCCCATGCTGACAGCGAACCTCTCCGAGATCAACAGGAACTTCGTCCTGGAGGCAAAGTTCAGCGGCCGCAACAGCTATCCCAGTATGGGTTTTTCCCAGGTGGAGGTGCTCAACGGGACGGATGACCGGCTTTTCATGTTCCTGTGGAAGGACAGCTGGAACTACAACTACAGATCGCAGGTGGTGTTCAAGGACGGCGAGGGAGTCCTCTACGCATCTACCGCAGGGACGGATTATAACGACTTCGGCTATTACGACGAGGGCAGGATGAAGGTAACGAGAAGCGAGGGAGGCGATGTCGAATATTTCCTGGACAACGGGGACGGATATGAAAAAATGACTCTCTCGGGAGAGGCGAGCGAGGATTCCCTACTGGGTCAGGCGGCCAAACTGAGGATAGTCTTCGCCAAATCGGCCAGTTACCCCGATCTCCCGGTTCATCGAATGGACTGGGTGAGCTTCTGCGGGGATTTCTGCGAGAAGGGGAGCTTCGTAACGGAAAAGATCTATCCGGGACCGAATTCCATGTGGGACAGCATCGCCGTGGACAGGACGGAGCCCGATAACAACCATTACGTTACAACGACGGTGCTGGACGGAAGGACAGGGATTGCCATCGAGGGGTATTCCTTCCTCCGGGGGTCCATGATCGACATCGGCGGGATACCTGTTTCCGAGCACAACTGCCTGAGACTCCGTTTCGATCTCCATGGGAACGGAAGCAGCAGCCCTGAACTTCACGGATGGCGCCTCGGTACGAATCCCACCGTACACGGCAACCAAATATGCGACAATACCGTTGCCGGCGTGCTATTGAACCTGTCGGCACCTGCGATCTGCTTCAATGACATCGTGGGAAACGGGAAAGGCATCATCTGCCGGGATTCTCCGGGAAACGCGCTGATCTCCGAAGATTACCAGGACAGCTACGAGATATCCCATATGGACGAATTCCTTCATCACGGAGGGCTTCTCTCCTGGGCCAATATAACCATAATTGACGGGATGGCCCTGCTGGATTACGGTAAAGCCGCCGGTCATCTCATCTCCAGGGACATCTCGCTTCCCGCTTCCAGCAGATGGGAAGATCTGTCCTGTACAAAGTATCTGCCCGAGGGATGTCATGTGAATATCTCCGTGCTGGATGCAAGTACCGGTGAGACCATAGAGGGGTTTTCGGGACTGGAGCAGTCCAGGATCGACCTTCGCTACCTCGATACCCATGAATACGGGGACATCCGGATCCGCGCGGATTTCACCGACGAGAATCCCACGGGGACGGACACCGGAGGCCTATTGAATTGGCAGATCACGACGAAACGGCTGTGCGGGTTCAACGACACATTCGCCGATTCCGAGCATATTGACGGGGGTGTTAACTTTCGGTTGACCAACGGGGATATCACGCTCTCTTCGGTGGGGTGGTGGAACGATGATTACCGATACCGGAGAAATCTGACCTTCGAGGAGGAACTTGGCATCAACCGATCGAACGAGTATCACGACGTCAATATAGATTTCTCGGACTGGCCTTACAAGCCGTCCTGTGCGGACGAGGTTAGAGTGGTCCAATCCAACGGCACGGAGGCCAGCAGAGAGGTTACGGAATTCATCCCGGGAGAATACGTGAACATGACCATTTTCATCGAGGATGTCGAATCCCTGGGCGGGGATCATATTCACGTCTATTACGGCTGTGATGAACCCTCGGCGGCTGCCCCTGCGGACTATCCGCAGACGGTGTTGCTCCTGGATGAGAACGGGTCTGTGACCGACCTTGGAGGAGGCGCAGGGCCCGCCAATGTGGCGGATGCTTCCATCGGTATGGTGGGCTCGAAAGCGGGCGTGGTCCCCCCCAGGGGAAGCAGGATGGCGGAACTTCTGGGAGACGACTCGTCGGGAGAGGCGGATTCGTACTGGTTCGCAGAGTTCTCGAACAACAGCAGGATCATTCCGGAGGATCAGTATCTCGGGTACTACATCTACCAGACCAACGTAACCGGGACCACTGCCAGGAGCGGCGGCATCGATGGTAACTATTCCGGCGGAGGCACCATGGGGAGCGGGGAACCCGTGGCCCTCGATCAGAATGGTCTCGGGCTGGCGGCCGGCGAGGACATCTCTCAGTATGCCAGCAATTCATGGTACTACAGGTACACAGACGACCTTGGTGGAGAGACGATCACGAACTGGTATATGACCTACGATGACGTTGAGAACTCACAGACGGGGGATTTTGCCATCTACCTCGATTACGTTTTCATCGGGCCGAACCGTGGTCCGCTCTCCACTACCCTGGGAGGCCAGGAAACGAAGTACGAGAGCTGGGGCTACGTAATTTCCGAGCCCGTGGACCTGCCCTCCAGGGATGCAGTCTGGGATTCCCTCGGGGCCGGTGTGGATTCCAATGACGGGGGATCCGTATCCTTCGGCCTTTTGGATGCGGAAACTCTTCAACCTATCGAAGGGTATTCGAACATATCGGGAGCCGACACTTCCCTTCTGGGCATCCATCCCGATGATCATCCCAGCTTGAGGATCGCCGCCTATCTCTCATCGGACGGAACCTCCACACCGAGCCTTCACTGGTGGTCTCTGGATGGTTTGCGCCGTACGGGATCGGGAATGATCACTGCAAACAGCATACGGGATAACGGGGTCGGTATCGAGTTCGACGGGTCCCAGCTTCCCATCATAGGGAACGAGCTGTCATCCAACACAGATGCGGCCATTCACATTACCGAGAAGGACGTGGGGTCCCGGGGATATTTCCATTTCACGGACGGCACATACCGGGAAAGTCATCTCGATTCCGGGGGAATGGTCTACATGAACCTGACAGTACCCGATTGGAGAGTTCCGACCGATATCGAAATATACCTCTCGGGAAGCCGCTACATACCACAGGGTGATATGGAAAGAACGATGGTCCTGAGCGGATGGATCACGGACGAGGAGACCGAGATGGAGCTCAACGGAACCCTGTCTCTCGATCGACCGGGAACATGGGCCGCCGATGAGTGCTTCGTGTATTACGAGCATATCGAGAGCGGCGGCAGCGAGATGAATGCATCCTCGGCCAGCGTATCCGTGGAACATGACGGGGATGGATATGGTTTCAACGATACCTCTCGCAGCCTTGAGATACCGGGTGAGGGCGTATGCGCATCACAGGACCCGTTGCTCATCAATGTTACCACGAACGGGCAGGGTGTATCCGGTAATTTCTCCGCCACCGGGCTCGTGGATCGAGAGGAGGGCATCAGCTGGAGCAGCACCGAAATCGGTTATACCTTGGAGCTTGAGCTGGAGCCGCCGGACGCAGACGTTGTATTTCCAGTACTCCTGATAGAGGTTCCTCAGGGTGGTTTCGCAGCCATGGAATGCCATGTGGTGGAGACCGACGAGGACGTCACTTCTCTGCTCCAACGGATAGAATATCCCACTTCGGGGCTGGAGCTCGACCTGTATACAATGGATGATTTCGGCGAGGTCTGGAATTCATCCGACCCGACGAGGACCATCAGGATCAATCTTAGCTACCATGCGGAATCACCTGCATTGGATGTGGGCGCGGACGGCTATTATGAATGGGAGCTCCCCGGAGAGCTGAACGGCAGCATCGCCGTCACTTCCGCGAACGTAACGGACGGACTCAACGCGTATCTCGAAACAGGAGGCAGCGGAACCTCCACGATCCCCCTTGGATTGAACGTTTCGTCTGCCGCCCATGTCAACATATCGGCAGGGATAAGAATGGAATCCATCGTTGCCGTTGCCCACAACGACATCGACCTATGCGGGAAAGGCATATTCATAGAGAACGGTTCCGGACGCCTGCTCATCCGCGATAACGATATCCGGCGATGTGATGTCGCCGTGCAGATTAACAGCACGAACGATGGAAAGAAAACGATGAACTTCTCGGGGATGGAGGATCATTCCCGGTACCTTTCACTCGAGGGAAAGGCGGATGATGGGGGCTTTTTCAGATTGCCGGCGAATTCGCTCGTCTCCTCTGCCTCGTTCAACCTGACCGGGGATAGACACATACCCGGAGTGATGTCGGAGCAGACCGGATACGAGACGTTGGCGACGTACGACGCTTCTTTCGAACTGAGCCTGAACGATACCCTGACACTGCCGGTTCCGTCAGGCTGGGAGATGGAGAAAGCGGTGATCCGGGCCGACGAGATCGAAAGGGAAAACGGCGAGGCGATGGCAGTGTGGTCATTCAATTCGACCGGATTCGATCATGCACGCCTCAAGGACGGCAAGTGGACTGATGGCCTGGTCAAAAGCGTTCCGGAGCTGCTCTGGATCGAGGGCGCATGTGAGCCGGGGGGCGTCAATCAGACCTTCCTCATGCTGAACGCCTCGGGAGTCCTCTCCGCAAGGGGCTGGAACGGAGAATGCTGGTCTAGTGAGAAAAATATGCTCACGGATTCGGCCTCGTCGAGCAACAGAACCTGCTTCGATGTGGTGTATCTCGACAGAGCAAAGGCGCCTCTCGCCGTCTACAGCAACGATTCCACCGGGATCGAGTTCGTCATATTCGAGGAGGGAGAATGGGCGAAGGCGGGCGATGTGGAATGGAGCGAGGCAACCTGGATCGAGGCGGTACCCGTTCCCGGCACGGACCATGCGGTCATCCTGACATTGAATGCCGTGGACGATAAACTGACCGCCCTGTACTGGAACGGCTCGGGTGTCGAACATCAGTGGACCCTCACCGAGGACGTATCGAACGGCAGTCTCCCGTGCTTCTCCGTTTCCAGGGCAGGAAATGGAAAGATCGTTGCCGCATGGGGAAATGGTTCGGGAGAACTGTGTGTTGCCACGTTCGAAGGCTCCCAGTGGAGCGAGACGGTCACGGTGGAACTGTGGGACGTCAATGCGGTCAAGAGCACAGGATCCCAGGGTAACAACGATACCATCATCCTTGCGGGAAGCAGCACGGGGAACCTGACGGCGGTTCTTTTCAACGGGACCGGAATAGAGGGGACGCAGGTGCTGAGCACCTCGCTCTCGGATCCCGGGACCGTCCCGTTCGACGGCCGTTTCGACAACACCGGAAGATATGTGACCCTCTGGGGAAGTGGCGGGTCCGCCCTTGAATGGAGCGAGTTCGATGGAGATAATTGGTCCGAGAAGGAAAGCCTGGAGGTGCAGCGCATTCGATGGATCAGCGGGAGCGGGGATCCGAATACGGCGAACATAACATTCCTTACACTGGACTCCGAACAGGGAATCAATGGATATGAATGGAACGGTAGCGCGTTTCTCGAGAGCGTCAACCTCGAAGGCGTTGCTACCAGCGACGGGACTCGTTGCATGGATATCCTGTTCGAGTGCCCCTTTCTCTCAGTGCGTCCATCCCATATCGGCCTCGTGGTGGAGCAAAACGGTACCAAGAGATACTTTTCCGAGACCGTGGATACATCGACGTTCCTTGCCGAGCAACTCGGGAATGCTGCGGAATACACATTCCAGGTGAATCGAACCGCTCCGGAGACTGTGAACGGCACGTTCTCCCTTCTGGCCTGGATCGCAAATCACACCACCGCAAACTGGACGGTTTGTCCAGAGGGTTACTACATGGATATAGAACTGTATCCGCCCGATGTTAACGTGTCGGAGCCCATCGTTAGGGTATTCACGCCCAACACCCTGTATTCCAGCGTTAGCATCGAGATATCCGGCCAGAACGAGACCGTGCCATCCGAGCTCATAGGGCAGTCCGGCAGGGGGCTGGACTACATCACCATCGACCTGTCGGGCCTATCCGATACGGGGAGCATATGGGGACCGGAGGACGGCATCATCAACCTCAACGTCACCCTCGGATACGATTGTGCAGACGTTCTCATCGACATTGGCGCAGACGGGACCGCAGAATGGTCCCATGGCCCACTGAACTCCACTGTGACCATCAACGAGACCGAGGGAGGGCTGGCAGCCGCCCTGGAAACGAGGCTGGACGGAGCGCACGCGGGCTACGTCAGGGTGCCTGTAGTGCTTCGCTCGTCGGCTGCCGCCAACATCACCATGGGCAACGTTTCAGTTGAATACGAATCCGTACCCGTACTGTCCGAGAACACCATCCGGGACAGCGATGTTGGTATAAGATTGAAGGGGAACTCATCTGTTTCGTCCAACATCATCGAGGACTGCAGCGTTTCAGGTGTGGAGGATATGAGCCCGGCATCGAGCATCAGGCTTTGCGAGCTTTCGGATAACGAGATCGGGATATATCTCAACGGTTCTGGTTCGAGAGTGACGGGAAACATCATCGGTACTGGAAAGAACTCGGGCAATTCCATCGGAATCATGTTATACGGTTCATGCGCCGTAATGAAAGAAAACGAGATCGGGTGGAACGATCTGGGGATCTCCGTTTACGGGAATCAATCGGACCCTCTGATACGGGCCAATGAGATTATGGGGAACGAGGTGGCCCTGTACCTGAACGGCTCTGCAGGTACTATCAATTCGAACCTTATACGGGAAAACGACATTGGCGTAAGCTCTAACAATTCGTCGGCAAAGGTCGTATTCAATGATATCCGACTAAACGGCCAGGGATTGTACTGCCAGTACAATGACGGCACGTCCCTGTGCCTTGGCGGCAATGAATTCGCTGGGAACGGGAAGGGGATCAACGTCGGAGCGGACGGAGCGGTGAACGCGACCGAGTGCTTTATTTCCGGCAACGAGATAGGAATTCTGATAGCAGGCGACTGCAATGCCACCATATCTGAAATGGAATTCGTCGACAACGAGGTTGGATTGAGGATCCGGGATGCGGCGGTTACGGTGGAAGGATGCTCCTTTGCTGGGAACGCGGAGGTCGTTCACACCACCGGTGGTGGCGAGCTGAGCATGGTCGATTCTTGTATCCGGCGCGACGGGGCGACGGCAAACTGGGGATACCAGGAGAGGCCCCTGACACGTTATATGGATGGGGACCACTCCATGATGGAAGCATCCGTGGGGGACGTGAACGGGGACGGGGAGGCCGACATCGTCACGGTTGACCGGAAGGTTTTCAACAAGACCCACTTCGACCATCATCTGACAGTATTCCCGTACGATCCCGAAACGGGGGAATTTGACGAGCCGGAGGATCTCTGGCTTCAGACCGCCGAGAGCCCGAACCTATCTCTTGAACTGGCCGATCTCGATTCCGACGGAGATCTTGAGATGATCACCGCAGATGACGACCTCCGGGTCTTCGATTGGTCGGGCAGCAGCCTTCTCGAGACCGGATACAGTCCCGTCTCCGGCAGCGAGGCGTCCCGGGACATGGCGGCGGGTGACGTCAATAACGACTCTTACACGGATGTCGTCTGCGTGGACCTGGACGAGAACGAGATAGATGTCTTTCTGTGGGACCCGGATTCGGGCGATTTCGACAGTCCATTGGAGCTTACCACACTGGACGATCCATGTTACGTCTTCCTGGAGGATACGAACGGAGATGGAATGACAGACGTTCTCCTGAACTACCTCGGGCGGAACGTATCCATATTCAAGCAGAACGCGGAAGGGTTCGATAACCGGGTAGACCTGGAGTTCTCCGAGGATATCGACTGCCGTGATATGGCACTGGGCGATCTCGACGGGGACGGTGACGACGATCTAATGGTATCCCTTGGTGACGAGCTTGGTGTAAGGTATTACAATTCCAGTTCATCGTCCTTCGATGGAGAATCCGTGATGGGCAGCGATATCGGTTCTCCGGCCGTCCTACATTATCTCGACTGTGACGGGGACGGCAGCGGTGAGCTGGTGATGGGCGGGGGCGATATGAGCGGCACGCTCGTCGTGTACCGGATAGTGGATATGGAACTGGAGGAGATCGAAAGGGTGGAGGGACTCGTCCGATCACCCGACAGACTGGCTCACGGACTTCTTTCCGGGGATCAGAAAGAGGACATGATCTATTCGAGCCCGGATGGGAGCGGGGGAATTCTGTACTGGAACGATTCAGTCGTTCGCACCGCCAGGAACGTCAAGTTCACCGTGGACGACGATGACGGCGAGGGGATCGAGGACGCCCAGGTGAAGGTGTTCGATTCCGATGATGCCGAGATGTGGAGCGGCCAGACGAACGAGAACGGAGATACTCAGTTGATCTCCCTGGAGATCGAGGAGATCGGGCTGGATTCCCGTGATGTGGCCGGACCATACAGGATCGAGATATCCAAGAAAACGGGAGAAACGTGGTACAACGTCACCAGGTCCCTCAACCTATCGACCGGTGAGCTGACCTCATGGTCCGAATGGCACATCGGAAACGACAGCGATTCGGACGGGCTCTCGGACGGTGAGGAGCTCTTCAAATACGGTACGGATCCCGAGGAGGCCGATACCGACGGGGACGGCCTGAAGGACGGTACAGAGGTGGGCATCGACCAGAGCACGGCCCACAGCACCACGGGGGAGACCTTCGTACCGGACCAGGACCCGGACACCCGTACCTCGCCCCTGCTGGATGATACCGACGGGGACGGACTTCCGGACGGCGTGGAGGACGCCGACCTCGACGGAAAACTTGATGAAGGCGAGACCGATCCCGATCGTTGGGATACGGACAACGACGGACTTCCGGACGGGTGGATGGATCTCGACCACGACGGAGAAAAGGATCCGGGTGAGTACGAGGATGCGGACCTCGACGGGACGGTGGATGCAGGTGACTGGGGTCAGGGCGGGGAGACCGATCCGACCAATGGAGATACGGACAGCGGGGGCATAGGAGATTTCTTCGAAGTCGTGTCGGGGGAGAATCCTCTTAACGGTGCGGGAGAGTGGAGCGGGCAGGATGGTGACGGCGACGGCTGGCCCGACGCCTTCGAGGACTGGTACGGGACTGACGACGAGGACGAGGATACGGACGGCGACGGATGGCTCGACGGCATGGAATGGAGATCCGGGATGGACCCGGCGAGCAACGATTCCGATGGTGACGGAGCGAACGATGACGTTGAGATGGCGAAAAGCGAGGAAGGAGAGCCCGTCATCGTCTGGTACGAAGCGGAGAACTGCTCCACGAGCGGAAATGTCGTTTCTTCGGACGAATACCTGGGTGCACATGGCGTTAAACTAGATGAGAAAGGAGAGATACTGCGAAAGAGGATGGATGCCACCCTGAATGGTGCGGTGAAGGTGGGTGTGAGGATCAGGGGAAACGTCTCGATCGGTCTTTCGAACGGCCTTGCATTCAAACTGAGCCTGGACAATCACACCTTCGAGTTGAAATGCCGAAAGAATATCGGCTACATCGAAACACCCGTCATCCATACGGGTCAGCCCATGGTGGATCCCGTACTGACGGTACAGGATACGACGGAGAGCGCCCACGGCATCTGGATCGACGCCATGTACGTTGTGAGAACGGACTCCCTGTGCTGGCAGACGAATTCTTCACAGTACACGAATCCCACAAGAGCGGATACCGACCTCGATGGCCTGCTGGATTCGAGCGAGATGCGGTACGACCCGGTGAACGGACAGACAGAGGCCTGGTGGTTCCAGGGCGAGGAACATGCGGTGGGAATGACCAGCGTCACGAGCGATCCGGAGGCATCTAACTCCATGGCGGCGGTCCTGACCGTCACCGGCGAATCCCACTCGGTGCACGGCGAGCTACCCCTGGCGTGGTCGGACGGCGGGGAGGATGCAGAAAGCGGCGGGTACCAGCTACCGGAGGTTTCCGGAACCGCCCTGGCCATACCCTGGAAGGGGGTCGAGCCGGGTAATTATACCATGAGGCTCGTTGGCAGTGTGACCGGCGGCAGGATCGCGTACAGATTGATCGATAACAGTGGTCATCTGAAGGCGGAGGAAGCCTGCTGGGATACCGGCATCGATAGGGGTTATGCGCCGTATGATCTCGACATCGAGGTGGATGAAAGCGACGGGTCGGAATTCACGGTGCTCATCGATCTTCTGTATGCCGAGGGGATGAACGGGGAGCTCAGGGTGGATCACGTACTGATATTTGACAGCACGGGCCCGCCTGCCGATCCCATGGCCATGGACCTCGATCACGACGGCCTTACGGACGGCGAGGAAGCACAGCTGGGCACGGATCCCACTGACCCCGACTCCGACGACGACGGGCTGTGGGACGGTTGGATGGACACGGATATGGATGGGGTGTGGGACGAGTACGAGGGATTCGGTGAGGCGGGGGACCCGGGGCAGGGAGGTATGGGCGGGTCGGGCACCGACCCCACGAACCCGGATACCGACGGCGACGGACTGTGGGACGGTGGTGAGGGAACCTTCAACTGCGACCCCATGGACTGGGACTCTGACAACGACGGAATGCCCGACGGATACGAGGTTTACACTCTCCTGCGGAACGGTCAGTGGGACCCGCTGGTACGAAATAAGAGATACGCCCTGCTCATGGGAGTTGGCGGCGGAGCGGTATACCCGTGCATGTGGGACGACCTCGTGCAGATAAAGGAAGCGTTAATTGCAAAATATTATTATAATCCGAACAACATCTATGTCTATTACAGGGACGGGAACGAGAGGTACCCGAACGATCATAAATTCGACGACGTTCACATGGATGCATTTACAGACCAGAAGGTAAAGGACAGATGGACGTTCCTCTCGAATAGAGTGGGGGCCAGCGACATGGTGTTCAACTGGATAGACTGCCACGGTTCCAGTGGGGGAGGTATTGCATCGCTTCGATCATTTACTGCCTTTGACAGAAATATCAAATACCATAGGTATTTCGATCCCAACGGGGATTACACGGGGAAGATAAACAATTTCAACAAGCTGGTCTTCACCATAGAGGCGGATTATGGCGGAGAGGCAGTGTGGTATGCGGGCTGGCAGGGTTTCAATGATGTCTTGGTCTCCAGCGCATGTGATCGTGATGAGGGCTGCAATTATTGGGAAGGAAACACACCACCGGCTAACGACGAATTAGGTATCCAATATCAGTACTTCGATTATATCGATGCCTGGAACGGGGGGGTGGATACCGCTTTCAAGATAAATAATGCTATCGTGGATGCACAGAACGGAGGCCACAGGAACATGCAGGAGGCCCATGAACACGGCCGGGCCAATGATCCCTGGGGGCCCATGAACGAGGGCTTGGAGAATCCCGTGATATGGGGCGGGAACGGAATTGGCGGAATGACCTATCTGTAATATCGGTTCGAGGTGAAAACAACATGAACCTGTTAAAAAAGGGGGTGGTAGTGTATATAATCGCTCTAATGTTGTCCCCAGCACTACTATACATCGGAAATCATATCGAGGCTGATAGAAGCATTGCCGGAACCCGATCCGATTGGTGGCTCGTCAACGCCACAGGAAGCGGGGATTATACCCATATACAGTGGGCCCTGGATAATGCCAGTGCGGGGGACCTGATACTGATCGAAGGTGGGACCTACTATGAAAATGTGATTATTGACAAGCCTATCGAAATAATCGGTGCCTCCGCAAATAATACGACCTTGATAGGGGAAGATACAGGTCCTGTTATCGAGATACTATCTTCAGGGGTGAACATTTCTGGTTTAAATATTACTCGGGAGGTACACGGAAATAATCCGGGAGTCCGTATCTTTAATAATAACATATCAATTGATAATATAAAGTGTTCGAAACATGTCATTGGGATTCAGATAATTGATGCTAATGACAACACGATACGAGATAACTATATCGAAAAATGCGACACCGGAATAAAAACCCGATCTTCCAGAGATAACCTAATTCAAAACAATACATGTTCTTATAATCTGAAGGACGGAATTAGTTTAATGGATGGGAGTTTCCGGAATGGTATTGTTGGGAATAATATTACCGATAATATTATTGGAATCAATCTTGGTGAATCCAATAAAAACCGTGTTACAGGGAATAGGATAAACAGTAATTCTGATTATGGCATTTCAATCCAAAATTCGTTTTATATTTCATTCTACAATAACGAGCTAAACCTATCCGGAATTATCATCGAAGGCAATATGCCAGAACATTGGACGACAAATCATATAGACGCATCCAACACACTCAACGGCAGATCGATCATTCACTGGAAAAACAGGACCGAAGGAAGAGTACCTTCGGGAGCATCGCAGGTGATACTCGCGAACTGTTCGGGCGTTATAGTCGATGGATTGGGCCAGGACTCCGAGCTCTGGGGGATTCAATGTGTATATTCAGACAGCTGTAGGATTAGTGAGAATATATTATGTTCCAGATCCAATCAAGGAATTACACTGTTCAATTCCAACAACAATCTGCTGACGAAAAATAATTGCTCTAATGGCGAAGGAGATTTTTCTGTTGGGATCAGAGTGGTCAATTCAAGTACCAACTCGGTCAATGACAATATCGCTCAAAACAATTACATTGGTATCGTCGTCGATGGATATGAAAACCACCTCATCAACAATACTATTCGACACAACCGTGGGGCCGGTATAACGATAGAGAATCGTGGTGGGAACAACACCATCATCGACAACGAGATCGCCTCTCATCCGGGGTACGGCATCCACTGCTTAGGCTCCGACGACAGCATCTACCACAACACCTTCATCGACAACAATCCAGGCGGTAGTCAGGCTCTCGACGACGGGGGGCAAAACGCGTGGTCCTCCGACACCATGGGAAATTACTGGTCGGACTGGAACGCACCCGACGGCGACGGCGATGGGATCCGGGACAGTCCTTATCCCATAGACGGCATCGCCTTCGCTTACGACCTGATGCCGCTCATCATGCCCGCCGCGGAGTACCCCCCCGAGGCCCGCGCCGGTCCCGACATCATCATCGATCAGCACGAAACGGTGCGGTTCAACGGTTCCGCATCCATCGGTCATCCGCGCCTGACCTGGTACACATGGTCGTTCCATTACGACGATATCCTCACCGAGCTCAACGGCCCGGCTCCCGAATTCACGTTCCACACCGCAGGGACCTACGACGTGCTCCTGACCGTGAACGACGAGAAGGGGCGGAGCGGTCAGGACATGCTCACCGTCACAGTTGCGGACGTCACGCCCCCGGAGGCCGACGCGGGCCCGGACATGGATGTGAACCAGTTCGATGAGTTTTTACTGAACGGCTCGACCAGCACCGACAATACGGGGATAACGACATACAACTGGAGCTTCAACTACGATGGAACGCCTACATTCCTGCACGGCGAGAACGTCCAACTTGCCTTCGACGTTCCGGGGGCATACAACGTAACACTGAACGTAACGGATGAGGCCGGGAACTGGGATACCGACAACCTTACCGTTACGGTACTTGACGTGGTTCCACCTGCTGCGGATGCCGGCCCCGACATCGAGATCAACGCCAGCGAAATCGTACAATTCAACGGCAGCGGAAGCAGCGACAACGTGGAGATCATCGGTTTCCGGTGGACGTTTCTCCATAATGGGACGCCTGTGGAGCTACATGGACCCGAACCGTCATTCTTGTTTGAACTGCCGGGAACCTACAACGTGACACTGACGGTCGAGGATGCGGCCGGCAATTCCGACAGCGACAATCTTACCGTGGTCGTGCTCGCCGGAAACGGGAATGGAACGGACGGTTCCACCACGGACGGCGACGGAACCACCACCGGGGGCACCGGAGGGACGGACACCGACGGGGACGGCTGGAACGATACGGCAGAGCTGATGTTCGGGAGCGATCCATCCGATATCAACTCCACGCCCCTAGACTACGACGGGGATGGTAGACCCAACTGGGAGGATGCCTATCCCCGCGATCCGAAAAAATGGCAGTTCGAGGAGGCGGGGATGACCCAGATTCAGAAAACGGCCATTCTCATCATCGCAGCACTTGTCCTTTTTGCCATTGCCTTTGCTGCCTATTCACGGATAACGGATAACGACAAGGTGTTCGGGAACGAGAACAGGATAAAGGTGCTCGCCCACATCAAGGAGAATCCGGGGACCCACCTGAACGCGATGAAGAGAGAGCTGAAAATCGGCATGGGGGTGCTTCGGCATCATCTCAAGGTGCTGAACAAGGCCCAGATGATACGATCGAGGCGGGAGGGGAATTTCAAGCTCTTCTACCCCATCGTGTTCGATCCCAGGATCAAACCGATGACACCCGACCAGAGAGAAGTCCTGAACCTAGTTGAGAAGAAGCCGGGCATCTCCACCGATGAGGTAGCGGAGACCCTCGACAAGAGCCGCTCGACGATATCCTATCACCTGGGCAATCTGAAGATAAAGGAACTGGTCTCAGCCCACAGGAAGGGATATAAAATGTACTGGAGCCCGAAGGAATTCACATCGATCACCGGATGAATTCGTTCCTTGTCGACCGTAAATCGGTTCCGTGGCAATTACTCTTTTCGGCCTCGATGAGAAGCAGATTTTTTCAGTTTAATTATCAACATATTACCCTGTGATAAATTCAGAATCGGTTGAAAAACCGCCTCGTTCGTGCTGAAATTTGATTCGAATATTGTGCCTATCTCTATAAGTACTTCGGGGAACGTGTTTATTTCCAGAAGCTGAGAGAATCCGGACTTTCCGGTCGGGAACGAGAACTGCAAGAATGGCGATACATCTGAAATGGTAATACCTATCGAGACTATGAGATGAAACGTGAACACATGCTGCCTACTTCCATAAGGAACCACTCTTGAAACGGGTTTACGGACTATAGGAGCAGGGATGGGATCTATATGGTACAGCTTAAGAAGAGCATCGGGATATACCTCAGGACCATCAACAAGGCCCTGGAAAAGGCTGATTGGGAGACCGCTGCCAAGGCGTACAATGACATGGGCAATGCCCATCAACGGATGAAGAGGCTGAATGATGCCGTGGCATCCTACCTGAAGGCCATCGATCTGGGGGTCATCGCATCCGACTGGTGTACGGTCAAGAGAGCATACTACAACACCGGAAACGTCCAGCAGATAATGAGGAAACATCCGGAAGCGATCCGATCCTACAACAAGGCCATCGATTTCAAGACCAACGGAACGGACCTTTCCCTGGATGCCAAGGTCTACAACAACCTTGGGAATTCACATTACAACATGGAGAGGTTCCGCGAAGCCATCGGCTCATATACCAAGGCCGTAGAGATAGGGAACTTCGCATCGGATTGGGCCGCTCTCGCCAGCGCATATTACAACATGGGAATCGCATACGACGGGATGTGCAAGTACGAAAGGGCGGTGGCGACCTACCTGAAGGCAATAGATTCCGCCATGAAGATCTCCGACGAGAGCACCATCGCCAATGCCTACTACAACCTTGGGAACACCTTCTGGGAGATGAAATGGTACGAAAAGGCCGAGAGGTCCTACAGAAAAGCACTTCGTCACTCGGGAAAAGCATCCCTGAAGCCGACATCGGCAAAATCGTACTCGAATCTGGGTGAGATCCTGGACTGCCAGGGCAAGCACGAACGGGCCATCGAGTGTTACATGAAGGCTATCGGGCTCAGAACTTTCCTTCCCGATAAAGGAGAGAGAATTATACAGGGCGCCACCATATCCATATGCATTGCAGGACTTCAGGCCTTAAGGGAAGGGAAGCCAGCAGAGGCCCGTATACGCGTAAAGGAGCTGCGGTCGATCATTGCGGATACCGATGATTCCGGGCTCTGGAAGACCATCGAAAATATCCTCGGAGAACTTTCGGAAGAGCTTGAGGAGGAATTCTCCGATTCCTTCGTCAAATTCAAGGACATGGTCCGATAGGTCTGACAGGGCAGCTGATAGTACCGCTGATAGTACCACTGATAGTACCACTGATAGTACCGCTGATAGTACCACTGATAGTACCACTGACATACATCCGAATGAAAGGGATCCTTCCGGAGCGAACCCGCATCACGAAATATCCCACAGCATCATTAATACAGTTGATTTTATATTCTATCCGCATAATCTCTCGGGTTAATTCCGCGGAATCGGTCCCTCTGAGCCCTTTGAAAAGGGCTTCACCCCAAACGAGTGGGCTAATGCCCACGGGCGATGCAAGCATCGCGCTTTAGTTCGGGGTTCATGGAATCCCTAACGTGGGGCTCCCATTTCGTTCCGAAGGCACCCTTCAGGCGCCCATTACATTCCGGTGCCCACTATCGTTCCGGTCAATCGAAGATTGCCCTGCACCTTCGGAAATCAAGATTTCCTACAGGTGTCCCTACGGCACACCTGCGCCTGCAGGTTTACTAACCGAGGGCTCAAGGGTATCTTGATGCCCTGGAGCAACGTGGGAGCCTTCAAGGGCGTTACCTTGAAGACGCTCCTGAGCCCTTGAAAACCGCCGTTTTCCTACGGGCTGCGATTCCGCGAACATCGCCAAACTGCGAACTTCGACTTTATTTCGAACTTCGCACCATTGACAACAAACTCCCGGAAGGTGCGTGATCGGTGATCGAGGCCATCGGAAAGAGGATAGTCCGCGGCTATCGTTTCGTACACCCGATTATGATAGCTGTGCTCATTGCCACAATCCTGGTTCTCATAACCTTTCTGTCCAATTTCACGCTTACGGCCACGGTATTCTCCGAGGAGGGAGGGGGTGGTGAAGCTGTCAAATCCGGTCTTTTCAACGCGGGTCTTTTTCTCCTTATAGCGATCATAGGAGGATTCCTGATATTCCTGCTCTTCAAATACCGTAAGAAGAACATTCTTCAATATGTGTTCGGCACGGCGCTCTCCGTCTCGGGCGGTTTCATTCTTTTTTTCTTCGCAATGATCCTCATCGACGACATCACACACTACTCCACTGGCCTCCTGGTCAATTCGACATTCTGGGGCGGACGGACGTCGGATCCGTTCTTTCTCATGTTTCACACCGCGAACCTCGAATTCCCTCTCTTCATCGTATCCATCACCATGGGTATCCTGATGACCCACATCGTCCTTTCGGGTAAGTACAAGGGCGACCAGAAGAATCGGTTCCTGCTCCTTCTAAGCGGACTTATGGGTGCGTTCCTCGCGGTCATACTGCCGACGTGGACGGTGATGTTCATGCTCATCGGCCTCTCCTTCTATGATATATATTCCGTGAAGCACGGACCCATAAAGAGCATAATCGAGATGACGGAGGAGGATTACGACAGGAGGATGAAGGCACTTCAGAAGAGGAGGCGGAGGAACCGTATCGTTCTGGACGTGCTGAGGAGACACCGTTTCCTATGTCCGTCCTGCTCTTCGCACAGGCTGTTCATCTCCAGGGGCGACGCCGTCAGGTGTACCGATTGCGGCCAGAGGAGCATCGTCCCGGGGGTGACCGGGTTGATCGTGGCGGTCCTTCGCAGGTTGGAGGGGTACGATGGAACACGTATTTCCCGTCCGGGACCCGTCATGAAGGTGACGAAGGGAAGCCGCGTCAGGGGAAGGCGAACCACATCCGAACGGTCGGTGGTGAGTGACGAGAGAGCCGAGAGCGCGGTCCTCCCACTCTGCTCCCTGAAGTGGTTCAGGGGAAGGAAGGGGCGTCGCGGCAGGAAAGGCCTGGACGCCGAACATCTGATGAAATCCATGACATATAACACACCCCACTGGGACCTGGGAATCGGCGATCTGGTCTTCTACTCCATGCTGGCGGGGCATTCTTTCCAGTACGGGGCCGGCTACTACAACGATGTTGGGATCCTGGCACCTTTTCTAATGCTCGCACTGTCCATGACCGGTATCCTGGTGGGCTTCGTGATAACCATCAGGCTTCTGGAGAAGAACAAGATACTGCCCGGACTCCCTATGTCCATGTTCATTGGTATCTTCGGTTTCCTCATCGGCGCCGTTTTCCTTTGGCTATGGTGAACCAGGTTTGGATGTTGCCACGATTCTTGCCTTTCGATCAATTTCTACATCGAGAAAAATGGTTGGGGAATCGTTAAATAGACTGTAGCAGTTCGCTTAAGGCAGTATTTTTTATACGAGAACAATGGTGATATTAATATGATTTCGAGTAGCAGAATTATTTCAGTATGTGTATCATTTCTACTTGTAAGCACGGCAATGCTGACGATAGATGCAGTATTCCACGACAGCCAGTTGCTCACGATTTCCTCCGAGGCTGCTATCATCACGGTGGACGATTCCGGGGGAAGGGATCACAACTCCATCCAGGCGGCCATAGACGCGGCCAGCGACGGCGATACGGTCTACGTCTATGCGGGAACGTATCACGAGGACCTCATAATCAGTGGAAAGACCATCAACCTGACCGGGGAGAACAAGGACACCACCGTCATCAATTCGGATATGTTCAACACCGGGCTGAGGATAGAGAGCGATAATAACAATATCAGCGGTTTTACCGTAACGGACGGGTGGTGGGGGATCGAACTGAACTCATCCGCCAATACGAGTATCGGGGACTGCAAGTTCATCTCCAACTGGGACTGCGGTATAGTTCTCGATAGGGCCCGGGCAAATATCATCGAGGATTGCCATTTCGAGAACAACGATCTCAACATCCTTGGAGATTATCAATGCGGCATTCTTATAGGCCGGTCGAATAACAACACCATCAACAGTTGCACCTTCACCCTCAGCGATGTCGGCCTTGCCCTCCTCTGGGACAGTCATAACAATACGCTCACGTCCAACAGTGTAACTTCGAATGACTACAACGGTCTCTCCCTCAAGGGAGGAGAGGGGAACACGCTCATAGGGAACTATATCGGCGATAACAACCTGGCCGGTGGTGGCAACAATTATCCCTCCCTCTGGATCGAGACAGATAACAATATTATATTGAAGAACCGGGTGGATGCCAATTTCGCCACGGGGATTTACATGAAGAACGCATCCGGAAACCAGCTTAATTACAATAACGTGACCTGGAACACCATGGGATTGGCCCTGCTGGAGGGAAGCGGCAACAATCTGATCACTGGAAATGATTTCGGATTCAACGATGAGAACGGGATTGCCATCCACACCACATGCAACGGGAACGAGGTACGGGAAAACGCCTTCCTGGGAAATAATCTCTTCGGAATAACCGATTATCCCGCCATTTTCATCAGCTCGGACGAAAACCGCATTACGAGCAATACCATCGACGGCAACGATGCCACCGGGATATATCTTCGGGACGGATCGAACAACACCGTGGATAACAATACGGCAACGAACTCCCTTTTCGGCATCTATCTCTACAATACCCGGGCCAACGACGTGGAGAACAACACAGTCACGGAATCCAACGAGAACGGCTGTTATGTATGGGATTCCAGCAACATCACCCTCTTCAATAATACTTTCAGGGACAATCTCGATTACGGCGTATATCTCCTGGATTCCCATGGCAATGACATCCTTCGCAACGATGTCTCGTACAACTCCATCGACACGGTGTGGGACTTCATCGATCTCACGAGCTTTGAGGGAGCGGATGACGAAGGATGGGTGCACGGGGGCCAGGGAGACTGCTGGGAGAGGGGTGTGCCCGCTTCAGGGCCGGGAAGCGCTCACGACGGAACGAAAGTCTGGGCCACGAATCTGGGTGGAAATTACGGCGACAATGCCAATTTCGCCCTATCCTCCCCATCCTTCAATATAGGGCGAGGTCAGGAGCTGGAATTCTGGCATTCCCACGAGCTCGAGGACGGTTGGGATTTCTCGTTCGTGGAGATATCAAACGACGGCGGGTCGAGCTGGATCGAACTGGCCAGGTATACCGGAGACTCCGGTGGCTGGGCACAGGAGGTCATACCCTTGGTAGGTTACGAGGGAGATATCCTGCTTCGATTCAGACTTAAGACCGATGCGAACCTGGGTCTTGCGGGCTGGTACATCGACCAGCTCGCTTTCCGCAATACGGCCGTGCAGGATTTCGAAGGGGTTACCGATGACGGCTGGACCCATGGGGGAACGTTCGATACCTGGGAACGGGGAGGGCCGGTCTCGGGTCCTGACAGGATCCTGGACGGAGGCTCGCTATGGGGAACCGACCTTCGGGGCCACTATGAGAACAACAGCGATTGCTCTCTCTATTCACCCGAGTTCGACCTCGTGGACGACGTTACCCTATCCTTCTTCCACTGGTATGATATTGAGGAGGGATTCGACGAGGGGCTACTGGAGATATCGGATGATGGTGGAGTCACGTGGGACCTTCTCGTCAGTTTCGACGGGAGCTCGGAGGGTTGGGACATCGAACGCGTATCATTGGGCGGTTACTCCGGCAATGTCCGGTTGAGGTTC
>CAYRFL010000010.1:0-61920 GCA_964423515.1 uncultured archaeon | reverse complement strand
GATGATACGGAGCTGATCAACGTCTCCATGAGCGAATGCGGGAACGGTTGCTGGAACGTCACCATCCCCGTCAATTCCAGCGCCGCCTTCATCAACTGCTCTTTCTTCCTGGGCGACGACGCGGGGAACCGCGTGTGGATATCAATCGATCCCGTAACGAAGGAGCCCGTCAATCTGACCGTGATCGACAACGATGGTCCCGTTGCCGCGGCGAACGACGACTGCCAGGTCGATCAGCACGAGACAGTGGTCCTTGACGGAAGGAACAGCACGGACAATACCGGTATAGTGAACTATTCGTGGATAGTCGATACAGGCGAAGGAGAGGTAAAGCTGTACGGCGAGGTAGGCGAATACGTTTTTCACGACGTCGGTGAATACGGGGTGACGTTAAGCGTGTTCGATGGGATGTGGAACCGGGATTCCGCGAATTTCTCCATTCACGTTCGGGATACCACGCCCCCGACAGCCGTGACCGGGAACCACAGCACCATCGACCAGGGAGTCGATTTCGAATTCAACGCTTCAGGCAGTACGGACAACGTCGGTATAAATGGGTATTCCTGGTCGTTCATATACGACCGCGAACTGACCGTCCTTGAAGGTATGAGCGCGAACTTCACATTCCGTATCGCCGGTATCTACACGGTGATGCTCGGGGTCACCGATATCGCAGGGAACGTCGGTAAAGCATACATCACTATACGAGTCAGCGATATCACGCCGCCCGTGGTGCTGATAAACGCTCCAGAATCGGCGGATCAGGGAACCCGTGTCGTGCTGAACGGTACGAGTTCATATGACGACGTTGGGATACTCAACTTCACGTGGAGTTTTCTTTATGACGATTCCCTTGTTGAATTTGAATATGGAATGGCATCCTTCGTATTCGATATTCCGGGCATATACAACATTACGCTGTCTGTGGAGGATGAGGCCGGAAACGTTGACTCGGCCTTTGCGATTCTCCGAGTTCTGGACATCTACAGGCCGATGGCGAACCTGACGTATTCTAGCACGAAGTACGAGCTTGGCACCTCGTTCACGTTCGACGGCTCGGGAAGTGAGGATAATGTCGGTATCGTCAACTGGACGTGGGAGATCGTCGGTCCGGACGGGATAGAACAACGATTCGGGAATAGGACGATCGACCTGTTCCTGAAGGAGGGTACGTACACAATCTCGCTGACCGTCTGGGATGCGAACGGTAACGAGGATATGTGCGACGTTGAGATTATGATTCAGCCAAATGATGAAGATATACCAACCACCGACACGCTGGGAGCAGGATTGGTGATAGGGATGGTTCTCCTTATCGTGATCATTGTGATAGGCGCGGCCCTGGGATTCTTTTTCTTCATGAGAAGAGGGCATGGGAAGGAGGATGAGGAGAGCGGTAAAAAGGAGAGCGAGCAAGTTGATACGGATGAGGGTCGGGAAAGGGATGAAGATAATGATGGTAATGTTGAGGAGGATGTTGAGGAGGACGTAGATTGGGGTAGTGGAGATGACGAGAGTGCGGAAAATTAACTGGATAATAAACAAGGTTGAAAATTTTATGAGTTATATCCATAAACGAGTTGATAAAGCTCCGCAGTCGTAGCCTGGAAGTTAGTGAAAACGGTCCAGAACAGCCCTGGGATCAATGAATAATCCCCCCCATCATCCCCACTCCCTCCGAAATCGGTCCGAAATCAGACCGATTATGCATGAAAAACGGTCCGAAATGGGACCGATATTATATATATGTCAATGTCCATATCATATTTATGAAGGAATTGCTGTTCGAATGGCATGACCTGTGGATACCCGCCTACAGAACACGACGTTTCGATCCGTCTCTTCTTGGGGGAGATGTAGGTAAGGTAACACTGTTCACCGGTTGCCGCCGGGCAGGAAAGACCTATCTCATGTTCCAGCTTATCGACCGGCTGCACGGGGAAATGGGGATCCCCCGGGATGACATCGTATATGTGAACTTCGAGGATGAACGGCTCCGGTGGGATACGGGTACCCTCACGGAACTGCTTCCAACCCTCGTGGAACTGTACGGTGAGCGTGACTTTCATCTTTTCCTCGATGAGATCCATCATATTCCTAACTGGGACAGGTGGGTGAGGCGTGTCTATGATAGGTACAAGAACATCAGCCTGTACCTGGCGTCGTCGTCATCCGGTCTATCCTCGAAGGAAATACCCGGCTCTCTCAGGGGAAGAACGTTAACATACGAAGTGTACCCGTTGTCCTTCAACGAATATCTCTCGTTCAAGGAGTTCGCTCCATCTCCGTCGGACGGTATGTCGCCCATCGAAAGGGCCAAGGTCAGGAGACACTTCGACGAATACATGGAATACGGTGGATTTCCCGAGGTGGTGATCGAGAGCTCGATCAGGAGGAAGAAGGCCATCATACAGGATTACTTCCGCACCATAATCGCCTTGGATATCTGCGAGCGATACAACATAAAGAATACGCGGCTCATCCACGATTACGTCAGACTCGTCCTGGGGCAGACCCGACATTCCACCAACAAGACCTACAATACCCTCCGGTCTCAGGGTATCAGCGTTGGAAAGGAAACGCTGCTCGATTATACCGGTTATCTCGAGGATGTCTTCTTCGCCTTCTTCGTCCCCATCCATTCGGGAAAGGTCAAGAACCGCCTTTATTATCCGAAGAAGGTGTATTTCATAGACAATTCATTCATCAATCACGTGATATCGAGGTTCACGGCCGACAAGGGGCGGCAGATGGAGAATGTCGTGTTCCTTCACCTTCTGCGCACTACTGATACGGAATCCATATCGTACTGGAAGGATTCCAAGGGCCATGAGATCGATTTCGTCATCAGGGAAGGGACCGATGTGAACCGGTTGATCCAGGTGTGCCATGATGTCAGCCGTCCCGAGACCAGGGAGCGCGAAACGAGATCCCTTGTCAGCGGTGCCGCCGAGCTCGGATGCGATAAACTTCTGCTCGTTACCAGGGACCACGAGGGCGAGGAGGAGATCGACGGGCATGTCGTGAAATACGTCCCGGTGTACAAATGGCTCCTGTGAAATGAATTCAAGATTCGAGATTGAGCCAATATCGACCATTATTGATAACTATGCCTGCCGATCTCGGTCTAACGATAGCGGTCTTGTATGGATTCAATTGGTATATTCAGGGTAATCACACACAAATGTATGGGGACGGATGCGCTTTCGTCGCATCCGCCCCCATACTGCCAATGCTGCTTCCCATACAGGATCATATATTTTTGTAGCGGCCCCGTATGCGCCTACACCACCCCATTGCCACCCCCCGGCTACCGGGTCCGCTTTACCTGTTGTCAGCAGCATTATTCGGTGATTCGAAAATCATAGACAGAAAATACCTACTCCAGCCCCTTCGCCTCCATGATCTTCCGATGCAGCCTGTCCGCCCTCAGGCAGAAGGTCTCGAAGTTGGCCTCGATTATCTGCGGGAACGGTCCCCCGTCGCTCTCTATGGACAGGAACGGAAGGTTGGGCACGTCCCGGAGCACCTTCTCCACCAGCGCGTTCCCCTTGCTTATTGCTCCTTTACCTTCCGCGTTCATTGTCTCAGACAGTATCGCCTCGCAGACCCTGGAGGGCATGCAGCCGAAGGGGCCTATCGATATAACCCCGCAGCAGTGGTCGATAATGTCGGTAAGGGTCACCCCCGTGGTGAGTATCGCCTCCCCCAGGAACTGTGGCGGTATCAGGTGCTTGACGTTGTCCACCACGCGGCCTATGTCGCATTCCTCGTACTTGTACAGGCCGGACCTCGCCAGTATCTTCTTTATCTCCTTTTCGTACTTCACCTGGATGCGGTGCTTGGCCTTGTTCATCATTATCTCCCGGAATGTATGCGGATCGATGTTCAGCTTGTTCTGGAAGATGTAGTCTATGTAGTACATCCACTCGTGGCTCGGGCTCACCCTCGTCACGAATCCGCGCTCCGCCAGCTTCTCGCACATGTACCTTCTCGATATCCCGTCGTGCCGCACGAATATCTCGCCCACCAGATCTATGAACTTGGCCCTCTCTATGGTCGTCCTCAGCGGTACCCTTGCCAGGTTCGCCGACACCGTTTCCAGTACCTTCTTTATGACCTTCCAGTCGCCCTTTACCGTCTTCAGTACGCTCTTCCACTCCGACATGCCCTCCATGGGGCTGCCGGTCCTCTTGATGGCATCCAGTATCCGCGCGAACTCCCGGTCGAACATGCGAAGAGCCTTCCTTCTGTCCACGGCATTGGCCAGGATCATGTTCCGCATGTCCTCCATTACGTCCGATACGATCACAGCGTACCAGCCCTTCAGGAGAACGCCGTTCCCCAGCCCCCCGTAGCTGTCCTCCGATGTCAGCGACAGTACGGCCAGGTCCGGTATCTCCCGGTTCTTGATCATTACCTCCAGGAACTTGTGGTACTGTCCGAACCTGCACGGGCCGTTTGCCGTGGGCATGAAGTACACCAGCACCTCGTCCGTATCGGGGTCCCTGTCGCGAAGGTACTTAAGAAGGGTCCCGGTGGTCACCATCATGGGCAGGCATTCCTTTCCGGAGGTGTTGGCCTTGCCGAGCTTCAAACCGTCCTCGTCACAGGGCTCGCATGCCAGAGCATTCACCCCGGTGGCGTTGAGCACCTCCGCCCCCACCCTGGATCCCAGGTCGCCCATGGACGGAAAGAGCACCTTGACCCGGGGGTCGAAGAGGGTGAGCTTCTCGCCCTTGGAACTCGTGATCACCAGCGCCCCCTTCTCCATCCGCGCCTCCGCCTGCCTGAATTTCCGCTTTTTCGTTCCTATCCCGTCAGACTGCTTCAGCTGGCGGTATCCCTTGAAGATATCGAGGGCGGCCTCGATGCGCGTCTCGAGCCCCGCGTCCGCCGTGTGGCTGTCCAGCTCCAGCGTCAGGGAGGGCTTTATTCCCATGATGTCCCTAAAGTAGGTTATTATGAAGGAATCCGGGCCGCAGCTGAAGTTGGATATGTACGTGCCGAAGAGCTGGGGATGCCGCTCCACCAGCCGTGCCCCCTTGAGTATCATCTGCCCCATGGCCCAGAACATGTGCGGATACATCTCCTCGTTCTCGTACGGCAGAAAATCGAAAGGCACTATGGTGTATCCCCTGGACGCGAACTTCTGCGGTATGCCCATGTTCGCCTCCTTCACGAAGGCGTTGTAGGGCCTGCCGAAGAGCACCACCGCCGTCTTGCCGGGATCCTTCTTCAGTTCATCGAGGACTCCGCGGCCTATCTCCTGGAACCTGTTGAATAGCTCCTGCTGCCTATGAAGGGCAAGGTCCCAGGCCGCCGCCGCTTTCTTCTTCGACACTCCCATTCGCTTTGCGATCCTTATCATTCCCTCCTTCCCCTTGTCCAGCCCCTTCAGCATCTCCAGCGTCTCTATGAGAAGCTCTGCTCCACTCTCCTCTATTGACCGCTTGAAGGTCTGGCGGAGGTAGAACGCCTCGCATTGGGTGAGCGGGCATGCCTGAGTTATGTGATATCCGTTCTTGACGGGCAGACCCCGTATATGTGGAAGGAACAGATAGTCCGGCCTCTTCGATAGAAGGTTGTGGAACATGCCGTGCGTGATCTCCGCCGGGTAGCAGAAGGGAGCGCCTGCCTGGTCGATGCCCTCCTGGGCCACGTCGTCCGCCAGAACTACCCGAAAGCCGAGCCGCGTAAAGAAATGATGGAACAGCGGGTAATAGGTCGCCATTAGGAACGATCGGTTGATGCCCACCGTTCTTGCATTTTCGGGAAGCTCTCCGCCGCCTCCTGCGAAGGTCTCGAAGACGAGCTTCTCCCGGAGGGCCACCAGGTTCAGGCTCCCAATGTCGAAACTCAATGAATGCAGCAGATTGTAGTACCGGTTGCAGGCCCCTCCGAAGGGATAGGTTTTCCCCTCTATCTTTATACGGGCGATCCTGCAGCCCCTGTCGCATTTCTCCTTCCCGCCCTTGCACACGAAGGCTTTCTGGTATTCCACGTCCCGCTCGAGGAGAGCCCTGAGGTCGAACTTCTTCTCACCGAGAAGGCCCTTCTCGATCCTTTCCTTTACGGCCAGTGCCACGCCAAAGGCCCCTGCCAGCTCCGGGGACGGCGGTACGATGATCTCCTTTCCCGTGAGCGCGGCCATGGCGATGGGAACTGCCCTGTTGAGGCATACCCCGCCCTGCATGAACACCTTTTTACCCACCGGTCTCGAACCCTTGACCCGGTTGGTGTAGTTCATGCATATGGAATAGACGAGCCCTGCCACGATATCGTCCCTCTCTATCCCCTCGTGGAACGCCCGCTTGATATCGCTGGATATGAAGGCGGCGCACTGGTCGTTGAAGTTCGGCGGGCTACCTCCCTTCATTGCGATATCGGCGATGTCGGTCATCTCTATGCTCAGGGTCTCCCTTGCGGATTCCTCCAGAAATGAGCCCGTTCCCGCGCTGCACGCCTCGTTCATGGCATAGTCCGAGGGAACGCCGCTGGTAATGTAGGTGTACTTGGCATCCTGCCCCCCTATCTCGAATATGGTGTCCACGTCCTTGTCGAAATACACCGCGGCCGTGGCATGGGCTATTATCTCGTTTATCACACCGTCTGTGAGAGCGTGAAGGCCCGCTATCTGCCTGCCGGAGCCGCATACCCCGAGACCCACTATGTCCACCGGTACGTCCAGCTGCTGAAGTAGGGCCGCGTAGCATTGCCGGGAGGCCTTCACCGGGGCGCCCAGGGTCCTGAGATACACCGAGCCGAGAACCGCGTTGTCGTCCCACCGCATGAGCACCGCCTTGGTGGTGGTGGAACCCACGTCCAGTCCCAGTATGCATCTGTCGGCCTTCCGGGCCCGACCCTTTTGCATCTTCTTGAACGTCACCATGTTCTCGGATTCGGCAAGAGGCGGATGATGATCGAACGACGTCCTCTCCTTGAGAAATAATTTATCGTATTCCGGGAAGGGTGATGTGGTATTTCGCAGCGCCCACAGGGCCGCTCCCATGGCCTCGAAGTAGGGTGCCGATTCGGGAATTACCAGGCCGTCGAAGACACCCCGGAGGTAATCCGCCATCCTGACGTTCTGCGATGTTCCGCCAACGAGGAGGACGTCCTTCTTGGGAACCTTCTTCATTAGCTCAACTATCTTCTGCCCCATCATCTCGCACAGGCCGGCAACCACGTCGCCCCTGGGAACCCCCTTGTTGGTTGCATGGGTGCAGTCGCTCTTGCAGAATACGGTACATCGGCTGGACAGGCGATGCGGCTTGCCGGTCTCGGCGGCCTCCATGGCCTCCGGGAGGGTAAGGCCCATCCTTCGTATCTGCTGCAGGAAGAATTCACCTGTACCGGACGCGCATTTGCTGCCCGTGTGAACCGCGGTTATCTTCCCCCGCTCATCCAGCACGTAGACCATGAAGGTCTCCCCGCCTGCACTCACCACCGCATTGTATCTCTTACCGTCCGGGTTCGCGTGCTCAAGGGCGTATTCCAGGGCCTCGGGCTCGCCCAGGGAGGTCATGTTGACGAACTTCCGGAAACGCCTTCCTGTTACGGCGAATGAATCGTATTTCGAGGTGTCCAGTTCCCGGAGCCTGTCCCGCAGCACCCTCTTCGGATTCCCCTCGTGCGGTTCTATGAACACCTCTCCCGTCCGGGGTCTTCCCCGGGAGCCTTTCCCTTCATCGATCATCTCCACCGTTGTTACCGTGGACGCGCCAAGGCATATTCCAAGTGATCTCATGTGATGTACTCCTTTATTCAGACCTCGGGGATACCCGAATAGGCCGGATTTCCGGCGTGTGTTTTCGAGGGCCGCACGGTAATTCCCGGCAAGATAATAACTTTTTTTGCAGAAATGTGCACAGGGTATTGTGCAGGTGGATCCGGGATCTCGTGAAGATCAACGTACCGACCGGAATAAATGTTCCTCAGGTTTGCCATCCCGAAAGATCATCCGAACGACAGAAAATCGATCCCGGTCCTTTCAGAGGCGGTCCCGATCATATTCGCCGCCAGTTCGTTCTGTTCGTCAATAAGTGCATCGAGATCGAGGTCCGGTATCCTGCCGTCCCTGACGCGAAGGCGGCCGTTCACAACGGACAGTTCCGCGGTTACCGGGCCGCAGAGCACTACGGACCCGACAGGATCGTGCATCCCGCCTGCGAAGGGAAGCTGACGAAGGTTTATTCCAACCATATCCGCCGCCATGCCCTGGCTTATCACGCCGATATCGTCCCTTCCGAGAACCCTGGCGCCTCCCACGGTCCCGCAGGCCAGGGCCTCGTACGGCGAGAAGGCGCTCTCCCCGTATCTCACCCTCTGTAGCAGCATGGCCATCCTGACCTCGCCCAGCATGTTCGAGGAATCGTTGGAGGCGCTTCCGTCCACGGCAATGGATATGTTCACTCCCCTGTCGAGCATGCTTCTGACCGGAGCGATACCGGATCCGAGCCTCATGTTGGACGTGGGACAGTGCGCCACGCCGGTGCCCGTATCGGCCATCTCGCCTATCTCGCTCTCATTGATGAATATGCTGTGGGCGTACCACACGTCGTTGCCCGTCCAGCCCAGCTTCTTCATGTACTCGAAGGGCCTCATTCCGTGCGTATCGAGACAGAACGTCTCCTCGTCCTTGGTCTCCGCAAGGTGGGTATGCAGGTGAACGCCGAACTTTCTGGCCAGCTCCGCCGAGCTCTCCATGAGCTCGGATGTCACGGAGAATGGTGAGCAGGGGGATACCACCAACCGGTTCATGGAGAACCTATCTCCGTCGTGATAACGCCTTATTGTGCTCTCGGTCTCCCTCATTATGGTCTTCTCGTCCTGCACCACTTCGTCGGGTGGAAGTCCGCCCTCCGACCTTCCCCTGGACATGGATCCCCGGCAGGGATGAAAACGCATCCCCATCTCCTTCGCCGCCGTCATCTCCGCTTCCATAAGACCGTCAGTGCCCCTGGGGAAAACGTAGAATTGGTCGCTGGTTGTGGTACATCCCGTGAGGAGCAGTTCCGCCATGGCCACCTTCGTCGATATATTAACGGCCCGAGGCGATATCTCGCGCCATATCTCGTAGAGGTCGCATAACCAGTCGAAGAGCTTGGAATCCTGCATCCTGGGCACAGCCCTCTGCATGGTCTGGTACATGTGATGATGGGTGTTGACGAGACCCGGCATAACTACCATCGAACTGCAATCCACTACCTCTTCCGCCTCCACTTGTATGGGATTTTCCGACACCTCGATTATCTCGGGTCCTTCGATGTATAGATGGGCGTTCCTGAGTATACTGCGCTTCTCGAAATCCAGCGCAAGGGTATGTATGTTCTCGAGCTTCAATGAGGTCGACATGGGATAAACTCCTGTATTCGTTGGGGGGAATGGGCGTTGGCCTTGAAAATCTTTTCTTAGCAAGTGATCGGAACACGAACGTTCATTGAACGACTCCGGACAATTGAAGATCCTTCTCAACCAGCCGCATCCACATTTTCTTTGTTGCGATTGGCATATGCCTCGAAGGTCCTCCTGAACATGAACGGGATCACCAGAGTGGACAGGGCTATGTAGAATATGCCCGGTATGTACAGTATGACCAGAAAATCGTCGTAGGAAGCCCTTCCGTGGTAGATGAGGGTCAGGGGGATGAATATTACCAGATTCAGCACCACTATGATGGGTATGAACCATTTTGCTTTTCTCATTCCTCCGTAGATCCCGCAGAGGTAGAACACAAGCATATAGATGATAGTATCTGACATGAAATCGATGCCGTTTATGACGTTGTTGACCGGGGTGGACAGTATCTCCTTTCTGAAAGGCCCTATGAAGAACTCATCCAGGGAAATTGGGAAAAAAAGCTTTACGCCCACAAGGTAGAATAGGTCGAGGAACGTGTGCAATGCCAGCGCTATGCCAAGACCCAGGATGAACGGGAAGATGTATTCGCCTCGCTCATCCCCCCTTACCTCATCTCCGCCCTTTTTCTTATCTCCTCCGTAATCTCTGATCCGTATGGCCATCCCGACGGCCCCCACCAGGATCACCGGCATAATGAACACCAGTGAATGTGTGAGGGTCCGGTGTATCAACTTGCCCGTGGCCGTATCGAATGTGACCAGGAAGGATAGAGAAGAAACGATGAGGTCCGAATCAGGTATCACCGACCCCAGGATGAGACCGAAGAAGATGCCGGACAGGGCTCTTCCGCCGAGCTTGTTGCGCAGCACGTAGGTTGCTCCGGCCGCCACCGCGAATCCAGCGAGGAAATGAATGCTTATGGGAGGAATAATATCACCTTGGCCTTTGAATAATCCGTTTCTTATCACGCAAACCAGAAATATCTGATGTGCAGGGGGCTTTGGATCGCTCGAAAACGTTTATTTTCCCTTTTCCGAAAATAGGAACAAAACATTATATAGACTGCGGTGAAGTTAATTTCCGGTATCGCCAGTATTTATCGGTACTGGCATCAAACGAACGGGGTACTTCATGGAGGACGAGGAACGGCAGGAAATGAAGGAGCCGGTGCTCGGTACTGCGCCTCAGGTGCACAGCGAGCTGCAGCCCCTCATCGACAAGGAGAACGATTTTATCGTGCTTGGAAGGACGCGGGGAGAGCACTCCGAATTTGGAAGCCTGGGCCTCATGGACGTCGGTGTCGTGGGTGAGAGCCAGAGCCTGGGGGAGAACCACCTTTCACGACGGATCATGATGGACAGCCAGTTTCCCCATATCATGTTCATATGCGGAAAGAGGGGCTCAGGAAAATCCTATACCCTCGGCATCATCGCAGAGGAACTCGCCAAGAGGTCCGAGGGCATCGGCACGGTGCTCATTGATCCCATAGGCATCTTCTGGTCGCTAAAGCGGGAGAACGTCTCCGAGAAGGAGATCCGCCTGCTTGGAAGCTTCGGCCTCAAACCCATGGGATTCGAGAACGTAAGGGCGCTCACGCCCCTGGGATACGAGGAAGGGATGGAGGCGATAATAGACGATAGCTTCGCCATCGGCGTGAGCGAGATGAGCGCCTCCGACTGGTGCACCGTCTTCGACCTGGACCGCTTCAAGGCCCAGGGTCTCCTGATCAGCGACGTAATCGACAAGGTCAGAGACGGCTATATCGCACTTTACGGGAGCCGGAAGATAGAGATGACGGGGAAGGAAGACCAGTATTCCATAGGGGATGTCATACAGTGTATCGAGCATGATGAGGATTTCCAGTCGAAGAAGAAAGGTTATGCCTCCCAGACCCGCCGATCCGTGGCGGCAAGGTTCCATGCGGTAGGTAACTGGGGACTCTTCTCCATGGAAGGCACACCCCTCGATTCGATCACCTCGCCCAATAACGTGACGGTGATAGATGTATCCCATCCCCGTCTCGACAATGACAAGAGGGCGCTCATCGTCGGTATACTCGCCCGGAAGATACTGGAAGGCCGGATTCAGGCATCCAAGAGAGAGGAAGCGCGTTCTCTGGGCATGAACGTATCCATGGAGGGCACTCTGCCGGTGACGTGGCTCCTCATTGACGAGGCGCATCTTATACTTCCAAAAATAGGCAAGACCGCAGCCTCCGGGGCACTGGTGGAGTACGCCAAGCTAGGGCGAAAGCCCGGCTGCGGCCTGGTGCTGGCGACACAGAGGCCGGCGGCCACCGATGACGGCGTTCTGTCCCAGGTCGATATGATGATAAGTCACAACCTGGCCCTGGAGGAGGACATGGTCTCCCTTCGTAAGCGGATGCCGTCGAAGGTTCCCCAAGCGCTCGCCACCTCGGATTTCATCCGCTCCATTCCCGTGGGCATGGGGCTCCTGGCGGACCAGAAAACGCAGAACCGGGCAATGTTGGTGAAGTTCAGACCGAGACAGTCCTATCATTCCGGGAAAGCGGCGGTTCCCACCGCCATCGACACCGAGGTCGATCTGGGCGGCCAGATGTTCCAGGCCAAGGCGATACCGAAGTTCCGGGAGGATGATGGGGAGGGATCGATCCTGAGCCCGTCGCTGAACATAGAGAAGCTGCTGATACGGATAGACCGCCCCAAGGAGGACGAGAGACCCATCTTCGTCGTGAGGGGGGATGATATAATGCCCAAGAACGAGTTGGTGGGTGCCGGGAAGGATGGCGGGAATGGCGACGGGACTCTCGAAGAGGATGAGGCGGGTACAGGTGAGAATGGAGCAGGTGCGGGAACGATGGTGGAAGGGGCCGGGGAAGGGACCGGGGTTGGATCCGCGGAGGACACCGTTTCCGACCAGGGACCGTTTGATACGACCGTTCCCGGAGAGGATGCCAGTAAGGACGATGGGCAAGATGAAACAGATGTTCCCGTGAAGGAGAGCGGAGATGAAGGAATACCATTGTCGGGGAAGAGCGAGGAGATACCTCCTGTGGATGAGGTCGTAGAAGGGTCGGTGCTATCACCGGAAGCAGGAGATGGCGAGTATGATGGGCTCGGCGGCTCGTATGGAGAACCCCGGGAGATCGGAACGGGACACATCTCCCCTGACGAAACGGATGCGGGAAGTAACACGGGGGCCGATACGGCCGAGCCTGAAAGGGACGATGCTGATAGGACGGAGGAAATACCGGAGATGATGAGAGATGTGATGGAACGGGGTCATCATTTTCTCTTCAAGAACTCCGACAGAACGCTATCACAGCAGTTCGTGAGCGAGCTGACCAGACAGTGCGGGATCCCCCTGATGGTGATATCCCGCTCCCCCGCGGCCAGGACCGGGGCGGTATTCCGCGAGCTGGCGCGAGAGATCTACTGGCTCTCGAAGGCCGGCAAGACGAAGAGCCTCAATCCGCACAACCTGGAGAAGATCACTTTCAGGATATCCCGCTTCTTCGGCAGCAATCCCGGCAGTCTGGTATATTTCGACGGCCTGGAATACCTCATTTCCAACAACGATTTCCAGAAGGTTATGCGCTTTATCGAGACGGTCCACGAGAAATGCCAGCTCCTTGATGGGGTTATCGTATTCCCCTTCACCCCGGAGGTCGTGACCAAGAGGGATATGACCCAGCTTCAGACCGAGATGGACGTGGCAATCGGGCAGGATGACCTGCTACCCTTTACCAGGCCGGAAGGGGATGCCGATGAGGAGGGTATGGAGAACGAGGGGACGGTCGATGATAAAGATGGGCTGACGGTCGACGATAAAGATGGGCTGACGGTCGACGATAAAGCTGGGCCGACGGTCGACGATAAAGCTGGGCCGACGGTCGACGAAGAGGAGGACGAGATATTATCCGCCGCCGGAGCGGAAGTTGACCTGAAAGAAGGCGGCAGTTCCGGAAGCGATGAAGATGCCAGGGAGGGACCGGAAGAGACCGTTCGGGAGGAACCGGATGCCCGGGACGGTGTTGTGGCGGAGCCTTCCGATGTCGGGGCGGGTGCTCATGTGGAGGGCGGAACCGGGGAGGAACCACCCGAGGTCGCTGCGGATGCGGATATGAAGGGTGAGCGGGGCGAAGAGCCCTATCCGGGTATCGAGGAGGATGTCACCTGGGATGAGGATGAGGAGGTCGAATTGGAGGAGAGCGAGGAGGAAGGAGCGGATTTGCCCTCAACAGCGGAGGTAGGCCGGGAGGAGGCGTCCGATATGTCGGCGGGTGCGGACCCCGATGAAGTACCAAAAGAAGATGAACCGGCAGAGGACGTTGGATCACCGGGCGGACTGGACACGGATTATTACGATCATCTGTTCCGGAGGATCAGGGAAGAGAGCGGGCCAACGGTGAAAGCAGAAACGCACGTCCGATCCCCGGATCCCGGATCCCGGATACCCGGGACCTCCCCCCAGAAGAGGACCATGAAGGACTGGCCCGGGGAGATCCCGCTGCACAAGGATTACCATGAGATGACCTCAAGGGGCTTTCACGTGACCGAGAGGGATGTGCAGAAGATCCGGGTTCCGGCAGCACCCGATACACCCGTGGTGGATGCGGAGTTCATGGACATGCCCGTAGGCGCTCTGAAGCCCTTGGGGGGCGGCGATGCGAAGGCGATGACGCCGCCCGCGCGCAAGCAGAAGGTGGTGGCACCGGCGGCCACGAAGCGGGATAAGGACGCAGTCGTTCCTCACCACGTTCCGGAAAAGGAAGAAGTGCGCGAGGCCGGACCGAGCTTCGATTTCATGGAGGAGGTGGGTGATCACCTCATTATAATTCCGAACATCTCTGAGATCGACGCCGAGGAGGAGGCCACCAGATATCTCGAGAGCGAGGGGATGTTCAGCCGCAAGAAGATAGAGATGATCTCGGAACTGAACCTGACCTTCCTGCCCCTGCTGCGCCTGACCTTCACCAAGCCTAAGATGATGTCGCGTAAAATGAAGGAGGTCAACCTGTTCTTCGACGTATTCACGGGAGAACTCCTAACGAAATTCCGAAAGGGCCTCAGGCGTACCACGAACATGAACCTCCTTTTCAATTATCCCCGGACCCAGGTCCAGGTCCTTTTAGCCATGAAGCGTGGAAGCGCGTTGAGCGACATCGAGCTCCGTGCCAAGACCGATCTGCGATCGCAGGACCTGAAAAAAGCGCTGGTCGCCCTGGAGAAGGAAGGCATGCTGCACAGGCAGGTCACCTCCGACGGCTTCTACAAGTACAGGAGGAAGACCGATATTACCATCCCCACCCACCTGGACCGGGCCACGCCCGACCTACCCTACATTAGGGAGGGGAAACTGACCGTGGATGCCCTGGAGCCGCGCTACAAACAGAAGGATGTGGAGAAGCTCATCCTGAGCTTGGCTGATAAGCTCACCTTCGTGGATTCGAAGTTCGTCCATTATCCATACTTCATGGTCTCGGTGGAGGGAAAACGGGGTCCAAGGAACATATTTATAGACGGGACGTCCGGAGAGGAAGATGAACTCCTCGGGACCATCAAGAACTTCAAGATGAAGACGCCCCCTTAAGGCCAGTTCCAATTCCTCCGGCCCTACCCCGTGATCCATCGATCACCTCATCCGGAATCGGGCCATCCTGGACGGACTACGGCACAATGCTCAGGCTCCGTACGCTCCCATAGGGTGCTGGCTGCCCTACTTCGGCCCCGGTCACCTCGCCAGGAATATAATAAAATCCCGGGAATTACATTCGCCTCGTCGAGAACAATGCGTACCGAAAGGAGATCCGATCACGTCATAAAAGGTGTGAAAAATGAAAATGCTGCGATGGTTATTGTCCGGACTTCTTCTTGCATCCCTGATACTGCACGCCGTGCTCGGACCTGTGTGCTGCATAAACCGGGAAAAGGAGATCCAGGCATCGATACAGGCAGAAATGTTCCCCTCCGCAACACAGAAAGTAGATATCTCGTCCCCCTCCCGTGCGGACCTGGCGGAAAACACCTCCTGGAGCAACATCACGGTGGCCATATTGGAAAATCTGACCGTTCCGCAGGGCCGTGTGCTCAATATAACCGCCGGTACAACCGTCGTTTTCCAGGGTAATTATACCCTTGCCGTCGACGGACGACTGAACTGCAGCGGCAATCGGACCTCTCCGGTGAGGTTCACCGGGAATGCCAGCAGGCAGAACAGCAGCAGATCCCGCCTAGTCCTCAACCGGTCCTCCGATTTCAACTTTGACTTCGCGGAATTCACGAACATTTCCGGAGCGGTGTGGAAGGGAAACGGGACCATGGCCGACGTTACTTTTACTAACTGCACCGAACCCCTGGAGTTCGTGGATGCCGAGGTACCTTTCACTACATTAAGGGATGTTAACTTTTCCACTTCGCCGGGGGTCGATGTCTATCTCGAAGGGAGCAATGTTTCCCTGGTCGATTGCGTCGGGGACGGAGGAGCCAGGCCAAAGAGGCAGTTCGTGGATGCATCGTCGCATCTCGAGGAATGGATAACCCTTGTGGTCCGGGCCCTTGCGGATACGGGCGAGCCCCTGTCAGGTTGCGATGTAACGGTGCGGAACGAGAGCCATTCTCTCTATTCTTCACCGCATTTCGGGGGCGCCGATCCGGCAACGGATGCGTCTGGCGACACAGATCCCATCTCTGTTTTTGTTAATTACAGTTCAATGATGGGGTGGTTGAACTCCACCGTCAACATATCCCTTCACAAGACTACATCCAGTGGCACCTGGGACTCCGCCGGCAACGTCCGTTCATCGGATGCGCTTGGAGCCCACTCCGTGCTTGCCTTCACATCCTCGGACATCTACCCACCCGAACCGCCAACCGATATCCGGGTGACGCAGATCAACAATACTGCCCTGAACATTTCCTGGACACCGGGGGGCTCGTCGGATGTCGAGAGCCATGGCCTCTTTCTCAACGTTACGGGGAACTGGACCCAGGTGGAAAACGTTTCCCACCATCGCAATCATGCCGTCTACGGCCCGGTGAACCAGAGCGCCAACTACAGCTTCCGCCTACGTGCCTATGACGACGTACCCCTGGCCTCGGAATACACGGCGGCAGTGAACTTCACCGCGGGGGATGTGGAATCCCCCGGGATTATGGGCTACGCTCCGCTGGGCAAAAACATCTCCCTGGCCACCCCCATCGCCATTCGCTTCTCGGAGCCCATGGACGAGCTGTCTGTGAAAAGCGCATTCACCGTTCACCCCATCGCCAATCACGGGACGGATTTCCTCGATAACGATACTCTCTTTCTAGCCACGCCTTACTCGCCCATGTATGCCGCAGCCCTCTACACCGTCGAACTCACCACTGCCGCCACCGACAGGGCGGGGAATCACCTCCCGGAGAACCTGACCTTCAACTTCACCACCGAGCCCGATACCTCGGGGCCCGTGGTGGTGGAGACAAGACCCACCGGCCACAACATATCCAGAAATGACTACATCGAGGTTCGTTTCAACGAATGGGTGAACGAGTCAAGCTATATCGACGGTTTTTCCGTCGAACCCCACATGGAAGGCGAATTCCTATCGAGCAACGGGAGGAAGACCTTTTCCTTCTATCCGACGGACCCCCTTGATTTCGGAACCTCGTATCGCGTGACCCTCCACGGTTCCATCGAGGATTTCACCGGTAATACCATGGGTGAGGATTATACCTTCAACTTCACCACGGTCCCGGCTCCCGACATCTCCACCCCCGAGATAACTGCCTTTGGGCCGGTGGGGGAGAACAGGAGCATTCACTCGAAGTTATTCCTCGAATTCTCGGAGTCCATGAGCACCATGGTCTTTGCAGCATTGAGCATAACCCCCGATATAATCTTCGAATACAATCATTCGAAGAACCAGACATATTTCGAGTTCCGTCCTGTGAGGCCCCTTGCGGGCGCCACCACCTTTTCCGTGACCGTATCGCCGGACGCCTCCGACCTCGCTGGAAATTCCATGGCGAGGCTGTTCAATTTCAATTTCACCACTCATGAGACCCGCTCGCCCCGGGTCATCGGATCGTCCCCCATACACAACGAGCTAGATGTGGCCCTGGATGCGCGGATAACCTTCCGGTTCGACGAGAGGGTATTTTCCGGTCCCGATTTCATGATAAACTTCGTTCCGCAGACCAACTTCAGCTGGAACATAGAAAATGAAAATAACAGTCTCGTCATCCATCCCACCCTCTCGCTCATCGAGGATGTTGGGTATTCCGTCACCGTGAAGGGTCTTGCGGACGCGTTCGATAATGTCATAACGCCGACGACCCTTCGCTTCTCCACTATGAGAACGGAAAAGGACGATGATAGGGAGTTTCTGGAGGTATATCAATATTATCCGGACGTTCTCCGCAACGTCCCGGTGAACACTCCCGTTTACGTTACCTTCCACGAATCTCTGGATGTCGAAAGTATCGGAGATGACACGTTCCGGCTTCTGGAGAACAATGAGACGCGCATTGTGGGCTCCACGAGATACGACGGAGATACCACCCTTTCCTTCGACCCTGCCAGGGGACTGAAACCCAACACGACGTACACGGCAAGGGTCTCCGGCGTGCTTTCCGCTCGGGGGGGACGGGGGCTGGAAAGGCCATTGTACTTCACGTTCACCACTCGACCGCCCGAATATACGCTCACCGTGGTGCTGGATTTCCGGCCGGAGAACGGCAGCACAATCGACTACAGAAAGGAGAACGTGACCATATGGATCCTGTTCAGTTCTCCGATGCAGCTCGATTCCCTGGGGAAGAACCTGGTATTCCTGCCGGAAGTGAACTTCACATTGGTCCCCGAGGCCAATTATCGTCTGTTCCGGGTCCACCTGGCCGAGGACCTCCTTCCCTCCACCGGTTACGAAGTGACCATCGGAGGTCTCAGCACGGATGAGAACGGAACGATCATGGGCGAGACAGTCTCATTCCAGTTCTCCACAAAGGTGGGCGGAGAGAAGGCCCGAAAGGAGGATCGCAGCTGGATACGGGATAACATCTTCTATTTGACCGTTGGGATAATAGTCATGATGGTCCTCGGTGTGCTCTTCCTTAGACCGGGTAAGATAAAGAGCCTTCCTGGCGAGATACCATGTCCGGAATGCGACAGGCCGATCCTTCGGGACGACCGCAAATGCTGGAATTGCGGTAAATCGCTGATGGAGGACGCAGAGGAGGAGAAGGAGGAGGAGGACGACGATGAGGTGGAAGGGGAAGAAGAGGAGGATGAGGAGGATGAGGATGCGGGTGAGGAAGAAGATCCGGAAGATGAGGAAGGGAAAGGGGACGATGAGGTGGAAGAAGGCGAGGGAGACGAGGAAGGGAAGGGGGACGATGAGGTGGAAGAAGGCGAGGGAGACGAGGAAGGGAAGGGGGACGATAAGGTGGGAGAAGGCGAGGGAGCTGAGGAAGGGAAAGGAGACGATGAGGTGGAAGAAGACGAAGGAGATGAGGACGGCGTGGAGGGAACTGGTGAGAATGGTACACATAAGGAGGGCGAAGATGAAAAAGGGGATGATAGGGGTGAGGACGGCGTGGAGGAAGACGGCGACGATGGTACCGATGAGGGCCAAGGAGACGAGGGATAGATCGAATGTGATTTGAGCCGCCACTTCACGATGCGGACAAAGGAGGTGTTTTTCGTTATGGCACAGTTTATATAAATGATAATGCCGTTATCAATTTCATATCTCCCTTGAAGCTCTGAAACCAGACGAAAGCAACCTCGATATAGCCACTCAAATCCCGGTGTCCGTGATGCATACCATCAAAATTGCCTCCGCTTCTTTAGCCATTCTATTCCTATTTCTTTCAGTATGGCCAACGAATTCTGACGTTACTATGGTGAATTATACCCGTCCAGAACCGTGCGAGGATGTCGGGGTGATCGGTAATGGCGGCGTGGCTCCGACAGATGAAAATGGCCGGAGGATCGGGAGCATGGGTGGCGAGTGGACCGATGAGTTCACCAATGACACTTTCGTCCAGAGTTCGGATAACATCACGGTTAACGCCGGAGCGGCCGCGCCCTCATTCCTTGGGATCGAACCCGATGGGAACACCACGGTCATTTGGCATTTTGACGAGGGTTCGGGGGATGAACTGGCAGATTCCGGCCCGAATTCCATCCACGGTACGATCCACGGGACGAACTGGACCACGGGGGTAATGGGGGATGCCCTTGATTCAAGGGCGAGCATGATTACGTGGATTGCGGCAACGATGCCGCCCTCGATCTGTCCTCCGAACTGACCCTGGAAGCGTGGCTCAGACCGGAGGAAAGCTCACGCAAGAGAGGATGGGAGGACTGGAGCCACAGAAAGCTCATCACCATAGATCACAGCAATGTGAAGGAGGATCTCGAAGATTTTCCCCTACTTTTCTCCGTCACTGACGAGGAGCTCAGGGAGGTAGCTCACGGCGGGGTGCTGCAATACGACGCAGGTGACGTGGTGTTCACCCTCGAGGACGGTCACATGCTGGACCACGAGATTGAATTCTACGACGGCGATACGGGAAGGATCGAGATATGGATCAGGGTGCCCGATCTGTGGGCCGACGAAGATACGAATATTTTAATGTATTTCGGCAATCCGGATATCAACGATCAGGACGATCCCGACGAGGTCTGGGATAACGATTACGTCACCGTCCATCACCTGGAAGAGACGGCCAATCCTATCCGGGATTCCACGGATCAGGATCATGACGCCTCATCGGCCACGGGGAATGGACTGAACGCGGTGGGCAAGGTGGATGGTGGACACGCCTTCGATGGTTCGAATGATTATTCGACACTTGGCAATCACAGCGATTTCGTTTTCGATGGCGACTTTACGCTGAGCGGGTGGGTGAAGAGGGAGGACAATGGTCAGCAGTGGTCCCACATAATATGCAAGGACGAGGCCTATCATCTGAGGATCAACGGGGATACGCTCGTATTTCATATCGAGGCCATAGGAGATCTGCCGGCGCTCACTCCGCTTCCGAACAACGAATGGTGTCATCTGGCAGCGGTGTTCATAGACGGCTCGCCCAACGATCTTGAGCTCTACATCGATGGAAGGCGTGACGTTTCTGGTAACTTCTGGGGCAGTCCAAACGGCTCCGATCTTTCCCTTGACCTGGGCTGCAAGGGCGGGGTGGAGGATTTCTTCGAGGGAGTGCTGGACGAGATCCGCATATCCGAGACCAGTAGGTCCGCCGCATGGATCAACGCATCATACCTGAACCAGGAAGATCCCTCCTCCTTCTTTCGGTACGGATACGCGGAGCCGCTGGCCGTGAGGAAGACGGGATGCTACGGGATAGGCGCCAACCGATCGACGGCTATTGCCTCGCTCAACGGCAGGACGCTGAGTGCCAGCCTAGAGGATGGGTGGAATCATATTGCCGAGACCTACGACGGGACGAACCTTCGCCTCTATGTGAACGGGGTCCTCCGCTCCACCGCAGATCTCTCCGAACCAATAACTACAAGCTCGCGGGATCTTTTCATCGGTCAGACCTATGTGGGCCGCGTCGACGAGGTAAGGCTCTACAACAGGGCCCTGACGCCCCCTGAGATCGAGCAGCATTACCACATCTACACGGGGAACGGCTCACTACGCTCCACGGAGATAGAGCTCCCGCCGGGAATGGTATGGGATTCACTGCATTTCAACTGCTCCCACCCGCCCGGAACGCGGTTGAACATTTCCGTATGGGACGCTGGGACGGACGAATTACTGACATGGGTCGCCTCTCCCGTATTCACGACGACAGCCGACCTTCTATACGTGGATCCGCTGGGATCCCCCTCCCTGTATCTGTCCGGCGAATTCAGCTCGCTTCCCACCCGTGCATCGACCCTGTTCAACTGGACCGTTACCTGGAAACCGGCCACCGCTCCTTCCATCACCGAGGAACCGGGGAGAATAATCGCCTACGAGGAAACCCCCGAGGAGAATATACTGGACCTTGCTCCCTATTTCTCGGACCCTTATTCGAGATTCCGGGAGCCCTCATACTCTCTGTTTCATCAGTCCGATACGGATCATATCGTTCTCGAACTCAACGGTTCCATACTGTCCGTGAAATGGCTGGAGGATAACTGGACCGGCGTCGTTACGCTGTCGGTCAGCTGCACAAATGCTTTCAATCTCACGTCGGTGAGCCCGGATTTCGATGTAGTGGTCCTGGGAGTGAACGATCCACCGTTGGTGAAGCTGTTCTCACCCGGGAATGGGACCACCGTCGGTGAGAAGGATGTCACGCTGCACTGGAAGGGATACGATATCGACAACTCCACGTCGGACATTCGTTATGACCTTTACTTTGGCGAATCGAACCCCCCACCGCTGCTGGCCGGGGGATTGACATCCCATGAATGGCACCTTCGGGACCTCGCGGAGAATACGACATACTACTGGTATGCGGTCCCCACCGACGGGATGGGTCAGGGGAGATCAATTTCAGGAATATGGGAATTCACCGTCGATACCAGCATTCCCTCACCGGCGGCCCGCCTTCTCTCACCCGTGAATGGAGCGATCCTCAACGATACTATCACCACTCTCCGATGGGAGGCCGAGGACCCATCCGGTGGTGAGCTGGAGTTCCATATCTATATTGGTACGGATGAAGATTCGCTATCGAGAGTATCCATAACCAACGAAACGGAGTTCATACTGAGCGGCCTTCTGGATAATTCCACATACCACTGGAAGGTGGTACCCGTATCGGGAACTCTCCAGGGCAGCTGCACATGTGGGCTCTGGTCCTTCCGGATAATGCTGGGACGCGAGTTCTCGGAGCCGGTGGAGGATATGTTCTGGATGATCATTGCTCCTGAAGGCATCACCATGGAACCCGGGAGCAATGCAACAATCAACGTCACCTTTCACAACAACGGTTCCTCACCGGTTACCGTTGACCTTAACATCACGGGTCCCCTGGCGGAAAGCATGGATATGGAATATGTCCTCAATGCCGTGAGTGGAAATACAACCATCGGTATCACGGTATCCCTTTCCGCAGACAGCATGGAGGGAAGATACCTGCATACGTTATGGGCTTTGGTGGGTGGGATGCAATTGAAGCAGGATTTCTACGTCGAGGTCAAGGCGTACGGTTCCGACGATGGCGGTCCCTCGCCAAATGGCACGGGGAGGGATTATGCGGCTCTGTTCTGGAAATGGGCCCCGTATGCCCTGGGCATCATCCTTCTCATCATCGTGATCATGGTCATCGTGGCATTGAGCAGAAAGCGAAAGAGCCGGGAGAACGAGGTCTCGCCACCGGGCAACACGGGGTATACCATCCGTCCTGTCCCTGGAGATCAACCGGCGGAAATGAGGCCCGCCTCTGCCGCCGTGGAGGGGCAGGTGGGCAAGAACGGGAGAGTAAAAGCGGATGTCAGGGGAGCCCCCCGAGCACCGGTGGAGGGCAGGAAAGGCGATTCCGGCGGGGGTCCCGTGGGGGAACGCACCAGCCCGGCTACCAAGGGTGATGGGGGAGGGGATGGGGCTCCGGGAAAAGGCTACGGAGGACCGTCGAGGAAGGGCCATGATAGCGAGAAAAAAGTTGTGAAAAGGGTGAGAAAGGACGGAATGAGAGGGGCGGGGGGTCCGGTTTCGGAAGCGCATGGAAGCGAGGCGCATGAGGTCGGCAAATCCGTTGGTCCCGGCGATTTGGCCCACGAGAAGCGGGATCATGCCACCGGACGGGAGGATGGGAAGGCGACCGCCAAGAAGTCTGAATACGCAGTGGTGGGAAAAGGGATGGGGACGGAATTCGGGGAAGGTGGGAGTATGGACGGAGAAAATGATGATAATGAGGGAGGGGATTGGGAGACGGATGAGGAGGACGGGGAAAGGTACGAGACGGAAGGGAGCGGTGACTGGAAGAACGACGAGGATGGGGACTGGGAGGAAGATGAGGAAGATGAGGACGGCCATTGGGTGAGCGAGGACGATAATGATTGGAACGATGACGAGGTCGATAATGAACGGGAATCAGAAGGCGATGGCGATAACGAATGGGATGAGGATGAGAGTGACGCCGACGAGGATTGGCTGAGCGATGAGGATGGGGACGGGATGAAAGATGAGGAAGATGAGGACGGCGATTGGTTGGGCGATGAGGATGGGGACGGGGTGAAAGATGAGGAAGATGAGGACGGCGATTGGTTGGGCGATGAGGATGGGAGCCGGAAGGAAGGAGATGTTGGGGAGGGTGATGATCGGATGGAAGATGACTGGGAAGAGGAGTACGAGCAGGATGATGAGGATTCCTGGGACCGCCCCTATCGAATTGTCGAAGATGATGATTCCGAATCCGAGGATGAAGAGTATGAAACCTGGTCATCGGCTCTGGAAGTGGACCACTACAGGCCCCACAGCGGTGATGCCACCGGAGAGGAAGCCGAAGAGGTTACCGGCGTAGGCGAGGCGGACGGCTGGTTGGACGACGACGTAAAGGATGGCAGCTCAGCCGAAGGTAAGGGCCTTTCCGGCCGGGGACCGGAAGCGGATGTGACGGATAAGGTCTTGAAGGATGAGAGGGCTGGGAAAGAAGGGACGGCAGGCGAGGCAGAGAAGGCAGAGGTCGAAGATGAACGGGTCAAAGAGAATGACGTATCCCCGGTCGGGGATTCCGACCGGGGAACGCTGGCCAAGATACCTGTGAAACGGATCGCCGTGGAGAAGGAGACCGGGGAAAAGGTGGTCCTCTGCGAGGACTGCAATAAATACTACAAACCCTCGGAGGGATCCTGTCCGAACTGCAGCAAGACGGAAGGAGACGGAAGATCACCTCTGGGGCTCGATCCCACGGATAAGGAGGCGGATGAGGACGATGACGGACCTGCCAGGCGCTATCCCGAGGAAGAGCTCTACGATGACGACCTGGAACTGGAAGATATCATAGAGGGGATGTGACCGAGGCAGGGCCGCGAGCGACGGGACGTTGATAGTGCACATCGACATTATGGATGAAATGGCAGCTTGATCGGATGAATATGAGGATGTGGATCTTCGATGATGAGACGCATTTGGATCGGGATAGTGACTCTACTGCTGCTTCAGTCCAGTCTCTTCATCGTTCTCGGATATGGGGAGCGGAGTGATGGGGGTCCTGTGGCAACGCAGATGGCCGGAGTTCTTTCCAGCAGTGATGAGGTCCTTTCCGGCACCATATCATCGAGAGATATCTCCCCCGAAGGTGTTTGGCTCGACGAGCTCGAATCCGATGATCATATGGAGATGATGAACAATATAACGCTCGAGAACGGATCGGCAAGAACATCCTACAATGCAGCAGTTCCCCACGAGGACACCATCGGTCTATGGCATCTGGACGGGCCGGGCGGGAACCTTGCAGTGGATTCGGGGCCGCAGAACAATCATGGTACAGTACACGGGAGCAATCAAAGCGTCGGGATAATGGGAAACTGCATCAGCTTCGATGGCCGATACGATCACGTGGATCTCGGCCGGAAGACCAGCCACAATGTCACCGAAGCCATCTCCATGGAGGCATGGATGAAGGTGGAACCCGATTCCTGGAAATACAGAAGACACATTACGATAGACGGTACCAAGGTCATGGGAACGCTGGTGGATTTTCCGGTTCTCGTTTCGATCGATGGTGAATCGATGAAGGATTCCGGTCACGGCGGCCCTGTCCGGCCGGGGGGCGGGGATATCCGATTCACAGATGAACAGGGCGGAAAGCTCAACCACGAGATTGAACATTATGACGGTTCACGGGGAAAATTGGCCGCATGGGTGAGACTACCGGTCCTGTCATCCGGTGCCGACACGAAGATCCAACTCCATTACGGCAATCCCGACTGTGACGATCAGCAAAGCGCCAGGGATGTGTGGGGTCCCGATTTCTCCTTCGTACATCATCTCAGCGAGACCCAGGGAATTCATTTTGACAGCACGGCGAACGGGATTCACGGGACCCCTCACGGCGGCGTCCTGCAGGACTCCCCCGGCCGGATAGACGGAGCTGATGGGTTCGACGGTGTGGACGACCGTATCGACTGCGGGGAAATGAGGCCACCGCCGGAAGGTACGATATCCCTGTGGGTCAACGTGGAGAAGGTCACCAATGGCAAGGATGTCATGGCCGGCGGGTCGGACGACTTCGAGATCAAGGCCATCGACGAGGACGATGGATACAAGGTTACGAACGATCTATGGGTTGGGGGAGGAAACGTGGCCATGAGCAGTTCCATTTTGGAATTCAATAGCTGGTATCACGTGGCCTGCGCATACGATAACTCGGGTCGTAGGACGGTGTACGTGAACGGGTTGCTGGACGGTGCGAGGACCGGGCCATACGATGACCCGGGAAGTCTGGATCTCTTCATCGGCGCCCGGGGTGATTACAGACGTTACCTTGCGGGTATGATCGACGAATTCCGCCTTTCTCAGGTAGTTAGGAACGCCTCCTGGATCAACACGTCCTATGAGAACCAGGCAGACCCGGATTCCTTTCTGAGCATAGGAGCGGAGGAACTGTCGGGCCTTCATAACGCCCATGACAGCTGGCTTTTCAAAAGACCTGTGACCATCGAGCCCCCAACATCCCTGGAGGATCAGCAGATAAGGATCGAGTTGGGCACCTCGGGATTCGATCACGCCCGCTGCCGCCCCGGTGGAAAAGACATTAGGTTCCTCGATGGCGATATGAGAACACTCCCCCACTGGATCGAAAGATGGAACGAAGGTGGAACATCCGTTATCTGGGTGAGGGTCCACGAGCCGGGTACCTCCTCGATGTCCATGTACTATGGCAATCGGGCGGCCGGATCCGCGAGCAACGCTTCCGCAGTGTTCGACCTCCACGATGATTTTCCGGAGAACTTTCCGCGCTTCTTCGGCACCGAGTATCCGGGATGGAAGGTGAAGGAGGGAAGCTGGATGATCGAGGGTGGGGTTCTGAAGAACTACTGGGGACCCGACATCATGGTCGAGAACGGCCCGGCACCCATGGTTCCGGGCAGGGCGTTAAGGACAAGCCTCATGGAGACGGCTTACTGGAAACATCCGCAGATCATAACCGCCTGGCAGGATGCAGATAACTATTATTTCGTCGATCTGAGCGGGGGGAACCACCGCCTGAAACTGGCCAAGAAGGTCGGCGGTGTCGTCTCCGTGCTGATGGAAGCGGAACGGCCGGAGGTCGACATCAACAGGTGGTTCCAGTGTGAGCTCGCGTGGGTATCTCATACCAAGATAAAGGTTGTGCTGTGGGATATGGAAGGCAACCCGTTGATTTCCCTCTCCTCCAGCGTATCCGAAGGCTGGAGCAGCGGTCCCTTCGGCCTCGCCGGTGCCAGCGGCGTTTCGAAGACCTGGTTCGATTCCGTGGCGATAAGGAAGGTGGTGGAGGTGGAGCCCGCGGTCACCCTGGGAAGCGAAACGGCCTTAGGACTTTCGAAGGCGGGGGCCTACAGCCTGGGGAGGAATGCCACACATGCGGTTGGAACGATACGCAACAGCACCATCATCGCTCCGGTACACATGAGCTGGAATCACGTGGCACAGACCTATGACGGCATCCTACAGAGACTTTACGTGGACGGCGAGCTGGAGGCCGAACAGGAGATTCCCGGTGAAATATCGGCCAATCCGCACAGGCTTCTGATGGGCGATATGTGGAAAGGCGGCCTGGACGAGGTGGTGCTTCACGACAGAGCCCTCTCGGCCGATGAGGTTGCCGCGCGGTCGCGAACATATCTACCAAAGGGCATTATGAGATCGGAGATCATTCGACTTCCGGATGTTATGCTCTGGGATGACCTGGGATACCGCTGCTCCCTGCCTGAAGGAACCCATATCGAGATCTCCGTGCACGATGGGAACACCGGCGAGCTCATGTTCACACATACCGCATCGGAACCCGGGGAAGCGGTCGATCTGACCAGCGTAAATCCTCTGCTTTATCGATCGTTGTTCCTTTCAGCGAGTTTCTCATCCGGGCAGACTGCCACGCCCATTCTGCACAACTGGTCAGTGAGCTGGAAAGCACCTTCTGCCCCGGAGGTACTGAAGGAGGGAGGACCGATCACAATTCTGGAGGACACACTTTCCGTGGGCATCCTGGACCTTGGCGAATATTTCCACGATCGCCACACGGACCTGGGCGCTCCCGGATACGGTCTCTCGTACATATCTGGACGGGACAGGGTCGGGCTGAACGTCAGCGGATCGCTCGTAGGTGTCGATTGGATGGTTGATAACTGGACCGGAACGGTGCTTTTCTCCGCGGCATGTACAAACGTGTTCAATCTGACATCTCCACCCGTCGATTTCGAGTTGATGGTTACCAACGTCAATGACGCGCCGGTGTTGACCGGAATATCTCCGGAGGACGGGAGCACGGTTGCCGAAAGGGAGCAGACGCTTCACTGGAAGGTTCTCGACGTCGACAATTCTAGCGACGAGGTGACCTGCGATCTGTATTTTGGCAGCACCGTGCCGCCTCCCCTCGTGGGCAGGGGATTGACGGCCGAACACTGGGACACGGGGGAGCTGGATGACGGGATCACCTATTACTGGAACCTGTCCTGTTCGGACGGACTGTCCACGGTAGAGCCGGTATCCGGGGCATGGAGCTTCACGGTGGACACCAGCGTGAATGTGCCGAAAACGATACTCATCGCACCCATGAACGGGTCCGTGATCAACACCACAACGGTAAATCTTGGCTGGGATGTGAAGGGCACGGGGGATAACTCCACGAAATTCCACATCTTCCTGGGGGCCGGAAACTCCTCTCTTTCCAGATTGGCGGTGGTCAACGGGAGCACCTATACACTGGAGGACCTCCCGGATAACACGGAATATCGCTGGAAGGTGGTGCCGGTATCGGGAAGCCTGGAGGGAGTATGCGCCTCGGGGACCTGGACCTTCAGGATCGACACGAAGGGCGAACCGTACGAACCGGAAGGACAGATGTTCAAGATGTGGCTGGAGCCGTCCTACATAACCATGCTTGCCGGGGATGCCGAAGAGGTCAACGTCCTTCTATACAGCTATGCGGAGGCCGCGTTACCGGTCCGGTTGAAGGTGAGCGGCATACTGTCGGAATACGCACATATCGAGGAGAACATCGTACTGGAGCACGGATGGAGGAACATCACGCTGAATCTCTCGCCCCCCGCCGATGTCGAAACGGGGCTGTACAAGCTGAACGTGAATATTTCCTACGGGAACGTGACACTTGGAGAGACGCTTTTTGCATACGTGGAAGGGAACGGGACCGGCGGGGACATCGGAGGGACGGAAGATCCCGATCCCGGGGGACCTGGGATCAACTGGTTCTGTATCATTCCATTCATCATACTCGTTATCATGGTGGTCGTCATTGCCGTTTACATACGGATCGGGAAGGAGCCGACGGAGGAGTACGCGGAGCCCAGGCGCGTGATGGAGTACGGCAGGCGGCCCGCGAGAGGGATACCGCCGCATCCGGTGGGTGTGGTGTCGGCTCCTCCCGAGAGAAGAGTGGCCCCGGTTATGGCAGAGCGTGCTTTCCCGGAAAGCAGCCCTGCGCCGACCTCTCGGCAACAGGCCAGTCCAGCAGAGGAGGGGAAGGAGGAGAAGGAAATGGAAAAGGGAATGAAGGAGGAGGAGAGGAAAGCGACAGGGGAGTGGGAGCTGGACCTTTCGGAAGGGGAGCCGGAGATGAAGAACGTGGAGAGCATTGTCATATCGGAACCGAGGGCGCACCGGATGCCCGTCAAAACATCCGCGGACGATCTGCTCGAGGATATCGGGAGCGAACTGGCGAGGAGATATAGGGAAGAAAACAGTAAAGACGGGGGCGCACCGGACCCGAACGGACCGGACCTGAACGAACTGGATCTGGCCGGATTGGATCTCGACTGAAGTCACATGGATGACCTAATCGAGAGGGTGTGAAGATGTGACAGAGGCAGAAACCTACTCCCGTCTCACCATGTTGAGGAATATACCGTGCAGCCGCAGATCGCCCGTGAGCTCCGGGTGGAAGGCAGAGGCCAGCACGTTGTCCTGACGGGCAAGGATTATCCGGTCGCCCATGCTCGCCAATACCTTCGCGTCTCCCCACACCCTTTCGTAGGCGGGCGCCCTTATGAACACGGCCGGAAACGGTTCTTCCATTCCTTCTATCACCACAGGGGCCTCGAATGATTCGCGCTGGCGGCCGAATGCGTTCCGGCATACCTTCGCGTCCACCAGTCCCAGAAGTTTGGTTCCGCTCCTCTCAACCTGCTCGTCGCCCTCGCAGGCCAGAAGGACCATGCCCGCGCAGGTTCCCAGGACCGGTATCTTTTCTATAAGGACGCGCCTGCGAAGCGGTTCGAACAGTTCGAAATCACGAAGGAGTCGGTAGATGGTGGTGCTCTCTCCACCAGGAAGTATGGCTCCATGGACCCTCTCGAATTCCTTCACCTTCCTTATCTCGATCACGTCGCCAGGACATTCCATCGCCTCCATGGCCCGCCGCATGGCTGATACGTGCTCCGATACGTCCCCCTGAAGGGCGAACACTCCCATGTTGATCGGTCCCAATATCTCATCTTCCGTTAGTATATGGAAATAGTGTGACAACAGCCTTGCCGCAATCCCGCAGGGGCGCGATTCAGTATTCACAACACCGGATAAAAAGTTTGCTTAGAAGAATATTTCAAACATGATTAAAGGGGGTCGAAAAGAAAAATTCATATCCTTGTGAGTTCTTACATGCTCCATGAAGGTCCGGATATATCGGTGCTATCCCGCATGGATAGTTATGCTTGCCAGCTTTCTGTCCCTTTCGATCTATGCTATCGGAGCATACATCATGTTCCGGGCGGGTCTTGTATGGCTCATTCTCTACCTGTTGTACATCATCGTCCTCGAACTGCGCCTCCTGCGAGGGCACTGCGTAAATTGCTGTTATCACGATGGGACCTGTGCCTTCGGGAAGGGCAGGTTGAGCGGTCTTCTTTTCAAGAAAGGTGATAGGAAGAAGTTCACAGATGCAAAAATTACATGGAAGGACATCATCCCGGATTTTATGGTCACTCTCTTTCCCGTTATCGCCGCCATGGTGATGCTCATATCCAACTTCGAATGGGTATTGCTCGTCCTTCTGTCGATGCTGGTGGTCCTTGGCTTCCCGGCCATGGGCATGGTGCGGGGAAAACTATCCTGTCCGCACTGCAAGCAGAGGATACTCGGCTGCCCGGCGGAACAGCTTTTCAGCAAGAAGGGTGGGTGATGGGTTGGAATTGAAGGTAAGCGGGTAATTGGAAAAACGTAATCAATTATGGGCCCGCCCGGACCAAAACTGTTTTAGGTTTGGAACCGGAAAATACCGCCATCTTTTCCACGATTGCTCAAGGACAACCCACATCACCATCATTCCACCGGCGGGGGCGGAATCGGTTCCTCCCCGACACTTGCTCCTCCCGCATCGACAATATTCTCGGGCTTTTCTGCTTGAACGAACCCCCCAATCGCCCCCGTCGCCTCATCCAACGCCATCGGCCTTTCCACCTCCCCCGCGCTCATCGCCGCCTGTTCCCCTACCCCCTCCAGCCCAATCTCCGGTCCAACATCCGCATCCTTCACCTTACGCTTTCTCATCAGAAGCACCACTACCAGCACGATGATAATGATCAACAATATTCCCGAACCAACAAGCATCCCACCGAGAAAGCCAAAGGATTCTCCACCCGTACCATTTCGATTCTCCCCTGTCGTATCGTCGTCAGGCTCCACATCATCCCCGTCCGTGTTTTCCAGTACGCCGCCGGTGAATGAAAGCGCGTCAGAGTTGCCCTCCGGATCGGTCACCCGAAGGATTACGGTGAACTCGCCCGGTTCATCAAATGTGTACGTCATGTCCTTCGCATGCTTTTCAACATCCGTTCCTTTCCCGTTGATCTTCCAACTGTAATCGACCTTCCCCGAATTATCGTAGCTCATGTAGGCACTCAGGTTCACGGTGGAGTCCTCTTCCACTTCGTAACGCTCGCCAACCTTTACCCTTTCGCCGTCGATAGTCGCCAAGGCTAAAGGATCGGTGGTATCGGTCACGTACAGAAGGACGATATCGACATCGGTATTACCGCTGGCGTCCGTCACCGTCAGCGTGACGTTGTAATCTCCTGCTACCGAGAACCGGTATAGAACCGTCTTGCCGTAGAGAGTCACCACGGTACCGTTATCCACGAAGCTCCACGTGTAATTGACGATGCCGTGGTTATCCTTGCTCCGGATGCCCTGAAGTTCGATTTCCTCGTTCTGCGGTACATAGAGGTCCTCATCGACCACAGCCGTGGGCGGCGTGGTATCCACCACCGCGACGGTGATATTGTCCATATTCCGGTTGCCTGCGGCGTCCGTAACGTTCAGCTCTATTCTATAGGTCCCAATATCGTGAAATGTGTATTCCGTATTCTCGCCGGTTTTTACAAGCAGGTTCCCCGTGTCGAACACCGTCCATTCATAGCTGACTATGCCGAGATTGTCGCTACTCCCATTCCCGTACAGTGATATAGGCTCGTGGACCTCAACTGTTGCATCCGCTATGGCCACAGCCTCAGGGGGATCGTCGTCCAATACGGCGAACTGAAATGACTTGGAGGTAAGGGGATCGGTATCTGCCAGTATGTGATTGCCGGAGCTGTCCGTAACCTTGACAGAATAGTCTAGCGATGTGGCGTTGGAAGGAACGTCCAATAGCGTGTACCACGATCCATTCTCTCCCTCGGTCATTGGTACGTCGGCATTGATGTTCCCGTCGAAGTGGTATCTGAGGGTAACGGCCTCCACGTCGATATTGTCCTCCGCCATCACGGTAATATTGACCTCGGCTCCCGTGGTGAGCGTTGGTGAGATAGTGTGTTCGAGGAGTACCGGGTCATCGTTGTCCAGTATCGTAACGGCACATGTGGCGGTCTGGAGAACGTTGCCGGACGTATCGGTGATATAGACGGTGTATAGTAGGTCATCGGTGCTGTTGTCCGTGCGAATCGTCTTCGTCCACCGATCCCTGTTGTCGGGATTGTCGAGGGTCATGTTATTGCCTGTAGTTCCGTGCGTCCAGTTCACCGACACCGAGCCGATATCGATGTTATCGAAAGTGCTGATATCGAACGTCAGTGCATCGCCCGTGGTACCGGTACTGGAAGTATCGTCCGAGATGAACGTGGGCCCGTCGTCGTCCAGGACCGCCAGGGTTCTTGTCGAACTTGAATTGTAGTTGTCCGACGTGTCCCTGGCACCGAAATAATACTCGATCGATGTCGCATCGGTGGGTATTGGTATGTCGATCCTCCACCTCTGCCCGGAAACATTGTTAACCGGATATACCTCGTAAGCTTGCTCGTCTATGGAATAATGGTATTCTATCGAGTTCAGGGCGATGTTCTCGTGTATATCTGCGGTGAAGGATGCAATGTTGCCCGTAAGTAATTGGCTGTTGCGTACATTGATAAAGATGGGCCCATCGTTGTCGGTCACTCCGCATATCCTGCCGACCGACCTGTTACAGTTGCCGACCCCGTCAACGGACCAGAAGTAGTAATCGATCCTTATGGCATCCTCCGGTAGCATACACCTTATAGACCACGATTCGCTTGTCTGATTGGTGACCGACCAGTTGTAGTTATACTGGGAATTGATGGTAAAATTGAACATCACCGAACCGACGGACATATTGTCCGTGGCATTGATGGAAAACACCTCCGGGTCGCCCGTCGTAAGGAAACTGTTGTAGATGGCGCCGAACTCGGGTGGGTCATTGTCGAGGACCTGAACATGTCGAGGTGAAGTGATATCGTAATTCGCCGCAAAATCGCATACATATATTATATAGTCAAGGTCGGTGATGTTATGATCGAGAGTGATGTTGCCCGTCCAGTTGAGGTCATTTCTTTTCAGAGTGGTATTTCCGCTCAGGTTCCCGTGGGTCCAGTTCACATGAACCGTTCTTATCCTGAAGTTATCGGAAGCGCTGACGTTGAAGAAATACTTATCGCCCGTGTATCCCGTCTCGGGACTTCTATCGGAATCGAATGTCGGGTGAATATTATCGATTTGTGCATATTTCAGATCCCGGTGTGTCCAGGATTTATAACTTACATGTACCATGTCATTTGAATCGACCGCTATGGATGAATAACGACCCATGTCCTGATGTGTATCTATAGATTCTATAATCCACCCATTGCCATCATGAGAAGCGTGCTTCAGATCACCATTGGTGATATCATAATAACTTACATGGGGTCTCTCAAGAGAATCCAGGTCGATGGAGCAATATGTTCCAACTTGACCCTGAGCATCAACTGTTTCAATCGTCCATCCGTGACCATCGTAATGAGCAACCTTTAGGTCATCGGCATCATCATCGTAATAACATATCCATGGGAGATTGGACTGATTTAACACCAGTGATGTGTATGTACCAACACTTCCCGGAGAATCCACGGTCTCATTTAGCCAATGTACTCCATCAAAATATGCGTACTTAAGATCCTCGTTGGTCTTGTCATAATATGAAATATGGGGATGATCATCGGTGTCGATCTCTATGGACGTATATAGTCCAACGATATCCTGAGAATCCACCGTTTCATTTGTCCAACCTGTCCCGTTGAAATAGATGTGTTTCAAATCCCCATTGGTCATATCATAGTAGCTAATGTGAGGGAAATCGTTGGTATCAAGGGCGAGGGATGTATACCATCCTACAGAACCGGATTCTTCCAGAACCGAGATATGCCATTGATTGCCATCATAGTAGGTGTATTTCAAGTTTTTACTACTTTCATTGAAATAACTGATGTGTGGATAATCATCACCATCAATAGCGATAGAAGTATATCGACCTACCATACCCTCCTCATCAATGAATTTAAGATTCCATTGAGTACCATTGTAGTGAGCATAGGTTAATCCACCATCCCATCCATCCGTACATTCATAACTGATATGTGGTAGATTTTTAGAATCCAAAGTAATGGCGGAATAGGATCCCACCCACTGTCTTCTGTCCACCCACTGTATATACCAGTTATTATCTCTTGTACTATTTTTTTCGTCACCTAAACCTCCCTTCGGTTCTGAGAGGGGAATTCCAGAGTATTGATAGTCATATGAATTTCGGATGAGCCCACCGAGATGGATCGAACCAGCCAGCACGAGCCCGATGATGAGAACGGAGATGAATACCCTGGTTTCGGTCTTTAGCATCATGCTCACCTTGAGAGGTCTGGGTGTGATATTCAGCAGAATCGGTCCCTCCGGGCTCTCATTTCATTCCGTTGACCCCAGTGGGCTCAACTGAGCCCTCAAAAACCTGTCGGTTTCCTACGGGCTGCGATTCTGCGAACATTGTCAAGCTGCAAACTTCGAATGAATTCGAAATCTTTCGAGTTACGCCTCGAAAGGACTCTATGTGTCGCAGACACATCAAGGTTTGCACCATTGACAACATGTTAGTGGGAGTATTTAATTTTATTATAAATATTCTGTCCGGATCGATTCGAGAACGGCAGGTTTCGGAATCCAGTGTTCAAGTGTATTACTGGTTGAGATCGCTGAACGGTTCCTGTTGGTCAATATGATATAATTACTCTGAATGCGTGAAAAGGCAATTTTCACCATAATTATATCCCCGGAACAGCGGGCGACCGTGCTCACGTTGAATCATCCAGTATGGATTCGATGTTCAGGACTTTTCTGTCCTTTATATGTATTGAATCGATTATTTCCCGGATCTCGTCCCTCCTGCAGACCTCCAATATCCACAAGGCACGAAGGATCATGTGTAGAGATATCACTTCCACGTTCCTCTTCTTCGCCAACCGTATTACTTTTCGATCATCGGTGACCAGAACGAACCCATTGTTCAGGCAAATGGCAAAAGCATCCCGCTCTCCCGCTCCCATGAAATCCGGCAGTTTTCTCATCAGTACATGGTCTTCTCTCTTTGTTGAAATGATCCCGATCCGTCCCTCGTCAATGAGGTCCAACACTTTTCGATGTATGTCCAGACCGCTTTCCACTGCCCGGCATATCTCCATTATCACGTTCTCGGTTACCCCTACCTTCTCATCTCCGAAAAGCTCACAGAGCAGGTCCAGCCGTTCGATCTTCGCGAAGGTCGATAGAATATCCGTATCGATGAGGAACATCGAACTACCTCTGGTCCCTGATTGTCTCTATACCGCGGGCCATCTCTTCCTCTGAGGGTTCATACGACCTTATGGGGATGCCCCTGTCGATAAGGATCTCCTTGAACTCAATGGTCGTCATGCCTGCCAGTTCCGCCCCCTTGCTAAGCGTGATCTCACCGGACTGGTACATCTCGATGGCAGCAGCCAGCTTTAGCTGGGTTTTCGAATCGAACAAGTTGCGGAGGGCGTCCTTCACCACATCCGACTTGCTCGTATAGTATCCTGCCCTCACGAGAGCACTGATCTCGGACTCGTAGATCCTGGGTATACTGTAGGAGCTTGGCATGTAACTCATTATAATAATTGTTGATAATATTTAATATACTTTCCCCACAAAAATCTGTAATAAAAAGAAAAAAGTATGGTTTTGAACCGTAAAGACAATGGGCCCGCCCGGATTTGAACCGGAGTCTATGGCTCCCAAAGCCACAAGGATGGACCAAGCTACCCTACGGGCCCGCTCATTGGAAGGGGAGGACCTCATATCTGAACTCCTTTTTAAACTTTGCCGGATTTTGACTGGACGCCGCTGCGACATGCTAGTTACCTTCCCGCATAATGGGACCGCACGGGTACGGCGAAAGATTTACCTACACCAATCTACAATAGGGCCGGCAAGCCTCGATACGGCCGCTCTCCGGCTCTCCCGAAACACGGAAGGAAAAAGGTCACGCCCATGGAAATGAGATCTCCCGAAGCAAGCGGATCCACCTCCACCTCCGCCGACGAAACGCTCCTTGGCATCGTATACGGCAACGTATCGACCGAGGGATTCCGCATCGCCCTCTCTGTGGACCGGGCCAGGAGGGGCACCTTCGTGAAGGTCTTTCACGACATATTCGGGTGGACGCTGGGACGCATTACCGGCATAGAACGGCTTACCGACCTGAGCTTCCGCGAGGCCAGGAACATGGCCGTCCATAAGGGTAACGCAGGTCAACCTCGGGGCCCAGGAGACATCCGTTCCCGCGGGGACGATACGGCAACCTCCCGACGTGGTCCGAGATGGGATCGCCCCGGCGATATTGGCCCGATCGAAACCATCGGCGGCGATATGGAGCAGAGATACCTGGCCGAGGGGAAGGTTTCAGCATCGATCACGATCCTGGGGTACCGCAACAAGCGCGGGGCGCTGCAGGTTCCCACCACACCCCTGGTGGCGGGAAAACCGGTCTACCTGGCCGACGGGGAATTCATCCGCCGTACGGTGGGGATGCTCGGAGATGAATCCGCTGGCTGCTACGTGGGCCTGCTGCGGGGGCACGACCTGAAGGTCCACATCTCCATAAACGAGATGGTCCAGAAGCACGTCTCGGTCATTGCCAGGACCGGCAGCGGAAAATCCTACGTGGTGGGGGTTCTCCTGGAGGAGATGCTGGAGAAGAATATACCCGTGGTGGTCATCGACCCCCACGGCGAGTACGGTTCCCTGACCCAGCCCAACCTGGAGGAGGACGACATACGCCACATGAGGGAGTTCGATATCAAACCCAGGGGATATGCCTCCGCGGTCACGGAGTTCTCCCCGGGAAACGTTACCGATGTCGGTTCGACCGCAGTACCGTTGACCTTCGACGGGATCAACCTCGAGGTCGATGAACTTCTCTCGCTAACGGGCCTCAAGCGGACCGGGAGCCAGCTGGGTGTGCTGCACAAGGCCGTGAGGGTGCTCTCTGGAGCGGTGGAATACTACAATATACCGGACATTGCCGCCCAGGCGGAGCTGGACAGGAACAGCGCCAAGTGGAACGTGATAAACGCGCTGGAGAGGCTCGGTTCGTACGGCCTGTTCTCAGACGAGCCGACACCCCTGTCGGCAATAGTGAGGAAAGGCTGTGGCTCGGTGATAAACCTTCGAGGCATAAAGCCCCACGTTCAGGAGATAATCGTAGCCAGGCTCATCGGACGCCTCTTTCGGGAGAGGAAGCGCGAGACCATACCTCCCCTGATGCTGGTGGTGGAGGAGGCTCACAACTTCTGCCCCCAGAAGAGGACCAGCATATCCTCCGGAATAATAACGAACGTGGCATCGGAGGGCCGGAAGTTCGGGCTGGGACTGTGCATCGTCACCCAGCGGCCGGCCAGGGTCGATAAGAACATATTGAGCCAGTGCAATACCCAGATGATACTGCGGGTGACCAATCCGAACGATCTCAAGGCTATCATATCCTCGGTGGAGGGTTTGACCTCGCAGGCGGCCGGGGAGATACAGCGGCTGCCCGTGGGCGAGGCCATCATCGTGGGTGCCAACATCGCGGTGCCGATATTCGTCTCCATAAGGGTGCGCAGGAGCCAGCACGGCGGCAAGAGCGTGTCCATCCTATGAGGTTGGTGTGGCCAGGAATTCATGAGGACCCGGTTCAAGTCAGAGTGGAGAGGTGAGCATGTGAACGCAGCAGAGAGGATGGACGAGCGACTGATGGAAACGGTCGAGAGGATCATCGCGGAGGAACCCGTACCGACGGCACTCCGGTCGATATCCGTTCTTCTCAGTGCCGAGGTTCCCCATTATCACTGGGTGGGTTTCTATCTGGTGGATCCCGAGAACCACCGCGAGCTGGTCCTGGGTCCCTACGTGGGAGATCCCACGGAGCATACCCGCATCCCATTCGGCATGGGAATATGCGGCCAGGCGGCAGAGAGCGGGGAAACCTTTGTGGTAGAGGACGTCAGGGAGGAAACGAACTACCTGTCCTGCTCAACAAAGGTCCTATCCGAGATAGTGATACCCATCAAGAGGGACGGAAAGATACTGGGCGAGCTGGACATCGACTCGCATGAGCTGGCCCCGTTCTCGGAGGAAGAGCTGTTGATGCTCGAGAAGATATGTTATATGCTGGCCCGGATCCTATAGGATGACGTTACCTTCATATCAACCGGTAGGAAACGATCCGGAAATTCATTTGACAGGAGTGACATAACACCACGGGTGAATCCATGACCGATGCGGTAATCGTACTGAACATGAAGACGTATTCCCAGGTAAATGACGGCGGCTCCCTGGAGCTCGCACAAATGTGTGAAAAGGTATCAGATGAGTCAGGGATCCCGTTCGTCGTCTGCCCGCAGCAGGTGGATCTCGCACTGGTATGCCGCGAGGTGGACATACCCGTCTTCGCCCAGCACATGGACGACGTGCACCCCGGTTCCACAACAGGATGGACGACCCCGGAATCGGTGAAGAGCTCCGGCGCGTCCGGAACCCTCCTGAACCACTCGGAGCACAGGCTGAAGATAGCGGAGATCTCCGGGCTGGTATCGAGATGCCGGGCCCTCTCACTGGAATCCCTGGTATGCACCAACGACATATCGGTGTCCCGGGCATGCGCGGTGCTCCGCCCGGATTACATCGCGGTGGAGCCGCCGGAGCTGATAGGGGGCGATATATCCGTCACGTCTGCGGACCCTGAGATAGTGAGTGGAACGGTGGCGGAGATCCGAAAGCTCGCATCCGACGTGAAGGTATTGACAGGGGCGGGCGTGAAGAACGGGGAGGACGTGAGGGTGGCCCTGGAGCTCGGGACCTGTGGGGTGCTGCTGGCCTCGGGGGTGGTGAAGGCGGCGGACCCCCTACGAACCCTCTATGACCTTGTCTCGGAGATATAAAAGAAGATACGGCCTGTTTTTCATATTAGGCCGTGTTATCGAAGAAAATGTGCTTCCTCACAGTATGGAATCGCAGGCGCTGCAGCGAAGCTCCTCGCCGATCAGGGCGATCTTGTCGATGGGGGCTCCGCATTGGGTGCATCTCGTTATCTTCCTCTCCTGCAGCATTCCCTCCAAGCTGAACACCTCCTCGGTCCTGCGGTCGATGTACCCGTGGAAGAGGTTGTACTCGTGACATCGGATCACCCTCCTCTCCGCCTCTGCCTCGGTAATTCCCATCTTGCGTGCCAGCTTGGATATCGGTATCCTCCTGTAGGCCCTTACCAGCTCGGCCGTGTCCCGGAGTCTCCTCTCGTCCCGGTACCACCTGTATGCGATGCCGAAGCAGATGCCCCCGGGAATGAGGAATCCGAGTCCCACGAAGAAGAGTGCTATGAAAGCGGCATTCCACATGGTGCTGAAAGCAAGAAGGGATACCATGATGCCGAGTATCCATAGGCCCGCCCCGACGCCCAGAAGCGGGTAACCAATTGCGAACAGGGCCTTCCTGGTGCGCAGCATGTCCTTGTATCTCATCTCGGCTCACCGCTTTGGACGGAATGTGATACGGGGCATAATTTCCATTACTGTTCAGTAAGGGTAGGGATCATTCTTCCCATGGGATATCCGTGGCCATCACCTGTTCCGATCGCCGCCCCGCCTACCGCCGCCACCGCGTCTTCCTCCTCCTCCTCGTCTTCCGCCGTCCCTTCCGCTATCCCGGCCTCCCCGCCTTGGAGGCGGCCTTCTCCTGGGCGGCTCCGTGTATCCCTCGGGCTTCGGGGTCAGTATCCTCATGGACGCATCTATCTTTCCACGGTCGACCTTGATGATCTTGACGTTAACCTTGTCCCCCACCTTCAGACGGTCCTCCACGTTGGGTACGTGGCCCCATTCGATCTCCGATATGTGGACCAGGGCATCGGTGCCCGGTACAAGGTTCACGAAGGCCCCGAACTTCATTAGCTTGACCACCACGGCATCCTGGAATTCGTCGTCCACCTTTATGACCCTCACGATGTCCTTGATGACCTTCATCGCCTCCTCCCCCTTTTCGACGTCCTCCGTGGTAATAACCACATGGCCGTCGTCCGTGACATCGATGGACACGTTGAACTCGTCGGTAAGACCCCTGATGACCTTGCCTCCCGGGCCGATGACGTCCCTTATCTTGTCCGGGTCGATCATCAAGTCGATTATCCTTGGCGCGTACTGAGAAAGTTTCTCCCTGGGAGTGGATATCACCTTTTCAATGACGTCGATAATCTCGTTCAGAGCCTTCCTCATGGGGGGTATCGTCGCCTCTATCATCTCTATTGTGAGACCCCGGGTCTTCGTATCCATCTGAACGGCGGTGAGACCGTCCCTTGTGCCGGTGAACTTGAAGTCCATGCCGCCGTCGCCGTCCTCCAGGTCCTGGATGTCCGTGAGCACCTTCCATCTATCACCTTTGGAAGCGAGTCCCATGGCTATGCCGGCCACCGGCTTCTTGATCGGCACGCCGGCGTCCATCAGGGCCAGGGTCGCCCCGCAAGAGGATGCCATGGAGGAGGAACCATTTGAGCTCATCACCTCGCTTACGATCCTCACCGTGTAGGGAAATTCCTCGTCGTGGGGCATCATGGGCTCCAGTGCCTTCTCTGCAAGAGCACCGTGACCGATCTCGCGCCTTCCCGCGCCCCTGATGGGTTTTACCTCTCCCACCGAGTAGGGTAGAAAATTGTAATGATGGAAGTAATTCCGCGTATCATCCGTTTCCATGTTCTCGACGGACAGCTCATCCCCTGGAGAACCCAGCGTCACCACCGACATCACCTGGGTCTCACCCCTGGAAAAGAGTCCGCTGCCGTGAGCGCGGGGGATCAGGCCGACATCGGCCTTGAGGTCCCGTATCTCGTCCAGCTTTCGCCCGTCCACTCTCTGATCCTTATCCAGTATGCGCAGGGTGACCTGCTCCTCCATGAACTCGTAGAAGAACGCATCCATGATCCTCTTCAATCTCTTCTCGGCCTCATCATTCTCAGCCCCGTCCAGAACGAGCTTGGCGGTGAACTCATCCATGAGGATCTTCTTCAGGTCCCCGAGTATCACCTTTCTCTCGCCCTTCGAGCCCCTCGGTATATTGAACAGGTACTTGTCCATGTGCGGGAGGGATGCCTTCTTCATCTCCTCTGCCAGAGCCTTATCCTCCTCCGAGAGGCCCCCTCTCATAGTGAGCTTCTCCTGCGGGACCTTGTCCTTTCCGATCTCCTTCCTGATACCATCGATGAACTCCGCAAGGGGTCCCATGACCTCCATGGCCTTTCGGAATGCCTTCGCGATCTCTTCCTCCGGAAGATCGTTCGCCTTGCACTCCACCATGATTATCCTCTCGCCGTCTCCCATGACGGTCAGCTCCAGATCGCAATAATCCAGCTCGTCGGCAAGGGGGTTCACGATAAGTTCCCCCGTCATCAGGCCTATCCTCACACCGGCCACGGGGCCTTCGAAGGGTATCTCCGAGATGTGAAGCGCTGTGCATGCCGCTATCATAGCGACTATATCGGGTTTGTTCTCGTAATCGAGGCAAAGGGGCAGGCATGTTATCTGCACGTCGTTCCGCATGTCCTGCGGGAACAACGGTCTCAATCCCCGGTCGATCATCCTTCCCGTCAGTATCGCCTGGCTGGAGGGCCGTCCCTCCCTCTTCATGAATCGCGGACCCTTGATCTTGCCCGCTGCGAAGTACCTCTCCTCGTAATCCACCATCAAGGGGAAGAAGTTCATTCCCTCCCTGGCGTTCTTGGACATGGTGGCTGCTGCCAGCACCATGGTCTCTCCCATCTGGGCGGTGACCGCTGCCCCCGCCTGGTTGGCCATCCTGCCGTACTCTATCGTCAGTTTCTCTCCTGCAAAATCCGTCTCAAACCTTCTTATTTCCATTCTGTTCACCCTTTCTTACTCCCTAAGATATATGTTCACAAACAGAAATTCAGCCCTCGCTACTTCCAGTGATTATCTTCCCTGATAATCTCCCTCGATTACGATCCCCAAAAATGCATATGCTGTTTACCAATAAGAAAAAAACACAACTCACTGGCCGCCCTGCGATCTCCTTTCTTGCTCCCTTCTGTCTCCCTACCGGGAGGGCCGTTCTCTCTTATGCGCGTTCAGAATTCAAAAAGCCCTCAAGGCCCTTCTAGCCTGTTCTCTTACCACGTCATCTTGTTTTCTGTTCCGACGCCTTCCCTATTTCCCGGATAGTATATAAAATACCCCGTTCTTTTAAAAATCCGTGTCGTTGGGGAGGGAGAACCCCGTTCATCACCCTAAATACATGGGTCCATCGGGAGCTATCGTACGAAGGCGGTCGCTTTGTTCCCCTCTTCATTTGAAGAGCCGAGTCCTGCTGGCACCCCCTGCGTTCCGGGGCATTGGAAATGCCCCTGCACCTTCAACAAGTATGCCTACGAGTTCGGCTTGAAAGTCTGGTGAGCCCGTAGATTAACTTATCGAGGGCTCGGACGTATCTATGATGCGTCGGAATGTAATGGGAGCTATTCGGTCGCCATTACCGGAAGGGCCGTCCGTTAACTTCCATCAGAAACCGAGCTCGGCCAGTTCCGCGTCCAGGTCATCGAGGTCCAGTTCTTCCTTATCATCCTTATCTGCCTTTCCCGCTCCCTCCTCCCCCATGCTGGCCGGGACATCCATTCCATCCCCTGGCGCTTCCTGCGGTGACTCCCCCGGGGCCTGTTCCACGGCAATAGGTTCATCCGCTGCATCGTCCTCCGGGGCCGCATCATCGGCGGATATCTCTCCAATTACGTCCACAGGCGCTTCCGGCGGGATCTCGACGGGAACCTCCTCCGTGGCGGGAGTCTCCGGTTCCAGGGGTTGGACGGAAGCAGGTGGGTCCATGGCCGCTAGCGTTACGTCCTCCCCGGCCTCCGGTCCGGGATCGGCTTCGACAGGGGTCTCCGGGGCTTCCGGAAGGCCGTCGGGAACTTCATCCGGGGGAGTATCTGTCGGCTCAGGAAGAATCTCTCCATCCACATCGTCGGGTCCCGCACCGATATCATCGGACTGGTCCTCGACGGGAACGGGCATCTCCTCCGCTGCCTCGTCCAAGAGCCCTTCGGGTGGTAACAGCCCTTCGCCTTCCCCTTCGGAGATTTCATCCGGAGGTCCGGGCGGGGCTCCTTCATCTTCCTTGACGGGTTCCTCTTCTCCCGGAAGCTCAACCGCTTCATCCTCAGGGATGGGCGCTTCATCCGTTTCCGGAACCGGTTCTTCACCGTCCAGCTCCTCTGTCTTCACTTCCGCTTCGCCCTCGAATACCTTTCCGCACTCCGGGCAGTAGGCCATGTCCTTCATCATCACCGCACCGCATTCCGGGCATTCCTTCTCAACGGGCTCACCATCTCCATCCACAGCGAGCAAGGAGGCGGCCTCCACCTCTTCCTCATCCTCCCCGGAAGACCTCCGTCGAAGGAGATAGACAAGAGCGGCCACGATTATGATGATGATAATGAGCACGATCACCACTATGGTTCCCGTGTTGCTACTCTTGTCCTCCCCCTTTCCACCTCCACCGCCGGAACCCCGCTTCTCCTGAACCTCTATCTCGATGGTATCGTTATGACTGTTTCCCGCCGCATCCGTCACGGTGAGAGTGATATTGAAGAAGCCTATCTCACGGAACGTGAAGTTCACATTTTCACCGGAAAGGAACTTGCCCTTACCCTGATACATGAAAGCCCATTCGAAAGACTCTATGCCCACATTGTCCGAACTACCACTTCCGTTAAGGGTTATCTCGTCGCCGTCTTTGATCCTTAAAGAACTGGCCGCGGCCTTGGCTACAGGAGCCACGGAGTCCAGGGGAGGAGGCCCCTCGATTGTGAATTCGACGTATCTGACGCCCGAGTTGTTCGCCGCGTCCCTGGCAGTAAAGGTCACATTGTAATCTCCGGGGATCTCGAAGGTGAACTCCGCTTCCAACCCCTGAAGCGTCTTTTCCTCGCCATCGTATAGGAAGGTCCATTCGTAACTTGTGATGCCGACGTTGTCTTCCGAACCCGAGGCATTGAATGTTACCCTGCTGCCTACCATGGTCTTTGCGGCCCTTGCTTTTGGGGCTGTGGTATCGTTCACCTGAACGAATATCGTATCATAGTTCTCATTCGCCGCGGCATCCCTCACCGTAAGGGTGATGAGGTAAGTTCCCGGGATGTTGAATGTGAATTGGGGCATTATCCCGTAAAGGACCCGGGGAACATCGTCGTATGTGAACCTCCACGTGTAATTAGTTATCCCCACATTGTCCGAGCTCTTGTTGCCGTTGAAATATACAATGCCACCCTGATCGACGTAATTCGTTTCCGGACCTGCATTCCCAAAGGGTTTCGTGCTGTCCAGCACGGTTACGTTCACAGTATCGGTATCCCAGTTATCCGCCCCATCGGTGACGTTCAGGGTGACCTCGTAATGGCCCGTGATGTCGAACTTGTGATAGGGTTTTTCACCGTACAGCCTCACGGTCCCACCATAATACTCGAAGGTCCAGACGTGCTGAGCTATCGCGTGATTGTCCGTGCTGTTGGAACCGTCGAAGAACACCACCTCGTGCTGTTCCACGATCCTGTCATTGGCGGCATTGGCCATCGGCGCCTCCGTATCGTTCACAGTGACCGTCATGCTATCGGTTCCCATATTTTCACACTTGTCGGAGACGTTCAGGGTGACGATGAACACGCCCGGGTTCTCGAAGGTATAGGAATATGTTAGCAAGGTTCCGGAGAGTTCCTCCAATGCACCTCCGTCATAGAATCTCCATTCATAATGCTCGATGGCCACGTTGTCCGAGCTCCCAGATCCGTCAAAGACCACCCGGGTTCCCTGGTCCACCGTCTGGTCCGGCCCCGCATCAGCAACGGGCATCTCCGTATCGTTCACCGTCACGGTAAGCGTATCGTTGTTCCAGTTCCCCTCCGCATCGGAGACGTTTAGGGTTACGAGGAATGTGCCCGCGTTGTCGAAGGTGTATGTCGGCATCTTTCCGTTGAGGATTTGATCACTGGTGTCGTTGAAGGTCCACGTATAATCGAAGATGCCCACGTTATCGGTGCTTCCGCTGCCGTTAAATGTTACCTGGGTTCCCTGAACGATCTTAATGTTGTCGCCGGCCTCGGCGGAAGGGGCCTCCGTATCGTTCACCCGGATCCAGATCGTTTGAGTATCCCAGTTCCCGGCGGCGTCAGTGACGTTCAGCGTTATGGTGTAGTTCCCCGCATCGTCGAAGGTGAATATCGGCCCCATGTCGTACAGTGAAACGTTGCCGTCGCCGTACCTGAACATCCACGTATAATTGGCGATGGCCACGTTGTCGCTACTGCCCGAGCCGTCCAGGATCACCATGTCGTTCTGGTTCACCGATTGATTGGCGCCGGCATCGGCAACGGGTGCAGTGGTATCGTTGACGGTCACTCTCATGGTATCTGCATCCCAGTTCCCGGCCTCGTCGGTGACGTTGAGGGTCACCTCGAAGACCCCCGCATTGTCGAAGCGATGCGACGGATCCGCCCCATACAGGAGAACGGCGCCTCCGTCGGAGAAGTTCCAGGTATAGTTATCGATGCCGACATTATCGCTGCTGCCGCTGCCGTCGAATGTCACGACCTCACCCTGGTCAACCGTCCGGTCAGAACCCGCATCGGCCGTGGGCACCGACACGTCGCTTACGGTCACCTTCATGGTATCCGTAGCCCATTTGCCGGCAAAATCCGTTACATTGAGCGTGACCGTGAACTCTCCTGCATCCTGGAATGTATGACCGGGCTCGGCTTCGTACAGCGTCCGGGCTTCTCCATCGTTGAAACTCCAGGTATAATTAGCGATGGCGAGATCGTCCGTGGAATTGGTCCCGTTGAATGTCACGAGGTCCCCCTGATCGACCGTCTGGTTCACTCCGGCGTCTGCTGCAGGTGCAGATGTGTCGTACCCGCATATGGTGTCGTTGCTTCCTGGGACCGCCTCCTGGTTCCCGGCCGTGTCATTGGCAACGGAGTAGAACTCATAATAACCGCTGCCGTTGGGTGTATCGAAGTTGAACGACCACGGAGCCGAAGCGTCCTTCCCGTGGAATACCCACCCTCCCCAGCTTGCATTGTCGATCGAGAACCTGGACCAGAGGGCCACGTCCGAAAGACCGGCACCCACATCGGATGCGGTTACGTCCACGGTGATGGGCTGCACATCCCGCCAGTATGGAGAGAGCATGTCCACCGAGGAAGCCGGGTCGTCGCTGTCCAGAAGAACGAAGGTCGTGTTGTTGAAACCGCTCGCCCAAACGGATGTCGAGGCCTGATCGAAATCGAGATGGTCCACCACGATGTCATAGTACTTGTCGAAGAAGAAGCCGGAGCTGTTGTAAACGAATTCCACCGCCTCCAGCCAGTACCCCTCCCCGTATGCATTCGTGACCTTGGAATCCACCACGGCTCCCGTGCGGTTGGTGAGATTCACCGTTGCTCCGGACACAGGCTGGCCCGCCTGGTCCTTCACGAACGCGTTCTCGTACCACATCACGGTGAGATTGCCGTATTCGGGAACGGTAAAGGAATCGTTTGTGTACGTTGAGTTCAGGATGACGACCTGAAGGAGCTTGCTGTCGGACGCCCCCGATATCTCGACGATATCCTGCGCGGTGTTGGTGATGGTGCTGTTGTACACCGTTATCGTCCTCGTGTTGCCGGACATGTAGATGTTGCTTCCGCCCGTCTCATCTATGTTGCAGTCGATTATGACCGGGACCGCCGAGACGCCGGAGATTCGCATACCATTGCCTGTGGTGTCGTGAATATGGGTGGATTCTATCCGTGGCGTTCCGCCGGCAACGTAAATGCCGCTGTCGCTGGAATTGTATATCTCACAGTCGATGATGACCCCGTTCGAGGTGATCCGAATTCCACCGTCCCCCGACCCGCCGCCTCCGGTATCGTTGATGACACAATGGTTGATAATCGGCGCTCCGTCGCCGGTGTACTCCACCCCCAGGTCTGCCGTCTCGTTTATGATACAATAGTTCAGTTCCGTGTCCCCACCGACGATGTCCACTCCTTTATTGGCGAAACGTATGTTAGTGTAGTTAAGATAGGCGATCCCTCCGTCCTCCACCACGATTCCCTCGTAATCTCCCTTGGCCGGACTCGATGCGTTGGAGGTCACCAGTACGGTACTTCCCTGACTTCCATTGACGACGAGCTTTCCGCCGATCTCGACGACGAGACTTCCTCCTGCATCGATCTTGACCGCCGCACCCCCCTCGATGGTCAACGTTTTTCCAGCGGTCACGTTGAACTGATCGTCCACGAAATGAACGTCGCCGCCGCCCCAGGTCTCATTGTTCACAATGTCGCCCCTGTGATATACAGGAGCGCCCGCCGCACTCCCGGAGAACCATTCGTTCGTGATCGCCAAGCCCGAGAAAAGAAGGATGGTCGTCAGTGCTATTGCCGATATTCTACCTGTCATCATCAATCACCTTTTTCATTGTAATATGTTATCTCTTACCCTAGAAATGGTATATATAAATTGTTCCGTTTGATTTCTCTCTCGTCCCGATGTAAGAATCACGTTTTACTAAAAAACCAATGGACTTTAATTAACAGGTGACCGTCGAGAAAAACGTTATATAGCATTTTTTCAATCAGATGGGAAATATATCTTTTTAATCCCATACCACGGGGTATAGTGAGAAGCGAGGTAATCACATGGCCATGGAGACGCACTGGAAGGTTTTGAGAGCCGGATTTCTTGGAATAATGATGTTCATACTGCTCATCGGTTTGACGGGCATGGGTATGTTCGGACTGCCAGGAGAAGATAGGTCGGACACTATACATAAATCTGAAACGAGGTCAGCGGACCAGAGGACGAGACAGGGCTATACTGTGACCTCAGAAATCCTTTCTGCAACCCTGCCCAGGGCCTGCATTCTGCAAGAGCAGTCGAGTATAATGGCGATTATTATATAATTGGTGGTCAGACAGGAGCCTCAACGTACTCCAATAAAATATACATATTCAACGGAACCTCCGAAATGGTGAACGAGGCCGGCTATACCCTACCGGAGCCAGTTGCGGATGCGGTGGTGGTGACGGCCGGGGACGACATATACGTCCTGGGAGGCGTTAATGAAACGGGAATTACGGATAATATCGTCAAGATAAGCCCGAACTCTGGGGGTCCGGTCTATGCTCAGACCCTACCCGATAAATTGGCCACACCAGTTCGAGGAGCATCGGGCGAGATATACGGTGAGGAGATACTCATATTCGGCGGTTTCTACAACGGCGAGCCCGTTGCCGATTGTCAATCCTACCTGTTCACCGTTGGCGGGAACGCTAACATGGCACAACAGTACCGTCTTCCGGAATACAGGTATGACATGGCCTTTGTGAAGACCGCCACCTACTGGTTATTCATAGGCGGGCATGATGGGATGGCCATGAAGAACAATGTCGTTGCATTCACTCCCGGAGGCTCCACGGATGCATGGGCTACACCGTTCCAATCCAATGTCAGCAAGGCTTCGGGTATCATGACGACGAAATCCGCATTCGTCTTCGGTGGAGAGGGGGCAGCTCCTATGAATAAAATTTGGTCATTCAATGTGGGGGACGGAACCAGCCAGCTTCTGACCGATACCCTTCCGACCGGTCTTATGAAAACCGCAGCAGCCTCCATTTCCGGATCATTTTCGGACACATGGTACTGTTTCGGCGGACAGGCATTTGACGAGGGCGGGGGGCCAACTGCGGATTACTGGGATGGCATTGTCAAGTGCGAAGTGAGCGACGGGGTGGTTGCTGAGAATCTCACCGTCACTGTTTCCGCTCCGGCCGAGAACGAGGAACTGACGGTGGGTGAGGAATATACTGTGAGATATTCATACAGCGATGTGGTCGAGAGCCCCACCTCGGAGATATTTTTCTCCCATAACGGATCGAACGGACCATGGGTCAATATTGCCAACGGAACCCCGTTCAACCAGTTCGACTGGGACGTACCGAACAATATATCCGATACCTGTTATCTCAAGATAGTGACCACGGAGGGCACCGGAGAGGAGCGGACGGGAGAAGGCATTTCCAGTGCATTCAAGATAGTGGCTGCCGCAGCGGAGCCCGCGCTCAGCACGCTCGAGATGAACTCCAGTCTCCTGGCGCCGACCAAGAACGCCTGTGCGGTCTGGCACAACGGCTCGGCATACGTTTTCGGCGGCGAGGACGACGGGGGGATAAAATCCGAAGGGATATTCAAATACGATGCGGGCACGGACGCCCTGGCCGCCATGGCAACCACCCTGCCCAATGCCGCATCGAACATTCGGGCCGTCAGCACGCCTTACGGCATATACCTGTACAGCAGCGCGGATATCCCCTCGGGGCAGTTCTGGGTGTACGAGCCCTCCACCGGCAACTTGGACACCACACAGACGGCCCCGGAGCTCACCCAGTGCATGGCGGTATGGAACGACCAGTACATCTACGTCATGGGGGGCCTCGGACCCGCCGAGCCGTCCTTCGAGATATGGGCCTACGATCCGGCGGCCAAGGAGCTCGTACAGTATAACACAACGGCCGGCTCGACGTACCGCTACGGACAGACGGCACTGATGGTTGAGGATATGATCTACATGTTCGGGGGATATCTGGACAGCGGCGGGCGGGCGGAATCTCTCAACATCTTCGTGATGAATTTCACGGTGGATGACGAGGCGCAAGAGGGTGTGTTTTCTCTCGAATACTTCATCAGCCCTTTCGAGATTGACGGCAGCGATCACATGGAGGCCTACTTTGATGGCACCAACATCATCGCCTTTGCAGGTACTCAGGTAATAAGCATGGATATCACGAAGGGAACATACAAGGTGCTGTCCGTACCCATTCCCGAAAGCAACGGCGACGCAGCTGTAGCTTATGATGCCATCGGGGGATACGCATACCTCTTCGGAGGGGGGACTGGCTCCACCGACATACTGAAGTTCGGTGTCGATCCGACATTACCCGAGCCCGAACCGGAACCCGAGCCGGAAGATAAGGAGTTCAGTCCATCAATGAGCGTTCCCACGAACAAGGAGGGAAAAGAACTGGAATATGAAATGACGGAGATGGATTTCTCCCGTTACGAGGTGAAGGGAGAAATATATCTCCCGGTTGACTTATCGCAATATGCGAACGATTTCGATATCAAGTTCATTCTGGTGGAAATTGGCGGCAAGATGCTCAACGTGACATCCCGGGATTACGACTCGAAGACATGGGAGAGCGGGGTATTCAAAATCACCATAGACACGACAAAATTCGACAATGGAGAAGCGGAAGTGAATCTCACATACGGGTTCTCCGAGAAAAACGAGAGCGTCATCAAAACTTACAATATCAAATCCTATTGGTCATTGCTAATAAATAACGAGGAGGATCAAGAAAGGGTAGAACCCGTAGTTCTGGCTGCGGTCACCCTCTGCGCTAGTGCGGCTACGGTGGGGGTCTCAATAGCCGGGGCCGGGGCCGGGGGAGCGGCGGGAGGAGCCGGTGCTGGAGCTGGAGCAGGAGGAGGTGCGGGAGCTGGTGGAGCTGGAGGAGGCGCGGGAGCTGGTGGAGCCGGAGGTGCGGGCGGCGCAGGAGGTGGGGCCGGCGGTGGAGGTGGAGGGGGCGGCTTCGGTGCAGCCCTCGAAGGTTTCTTCGACAAGATAGGGGGCTTCCTGGGCGATTCCGGCGAGATGGTCGTCGAGAAGTCCCAGGGACTGGCCGAGTGCCTGGGAGAGATAGACATAATGGACATCGTACAGGACAAGGTGGAGGACGCGATCGATCAGAAGCTCGAGGAGAAGGGCGACAAGAAGGTCATAGAGCAGATGAAGAAGGAGGCCAAGAAGGGCAAGGCGAAGGAGATGGCAGGGAGCAAGGGCGAGCTCTTCCCGAAGCACATGCGAAAACCGTTCATCATATCCATGGTCATCACCACACTGGCGTATTCCATGGTCATGGGCGGCGGCATCCTGGACTTCGTTCTCTGGGATTTCGTGATCGCCATTCCCATCGTCCTGTTCTCGGTGGCGCTGGTCAACCTTGGATTGGAAGCCTCTAGCCTCTTCTTCAACCGCCTCCAGCACGTGCTGTCACAATGGCGCATCTGGGCCATGGGCCTCGTGATACTGTTCGTATCGTCTCTGTTCGGATCACCCTTCGGGAATCCCGGAAAATCATACGATCCTGTAAAGGAAAAATTCAAGGACAAGTCGCTAAAGAAGAAGTGGAAGAAGATCAAGAAGCGGAGAGAGGCCAGGACCGAGACCGGAAGGACCCTTACCGGCATTGCCTTCCTATTCCCCTTCGGATTGTGCTTCCTCATCGGTAACGAATACTTCGACGTGCTGGCAAACTCCGGAATTTTCATAGCGCTGGTGGGTGTGACCTACTGCCTGCTGCCCGTGGGGAAGAACCCCGGCAAGAGGATATTCAAGTGGAAGAAGGAAGTGTATTTCCCACTGGCAGTCCTGACCCTGTTCCTGTTCGTGGCCTTCACGCTTTCCCTCATTCCGAACTGGACTTTCTTCGTATTCGGGTTCCTGGGTTGCCTGCTCCTCGCCGGTTTCTTCATGTACACGAAGACGCAGGTCGAGAAGGAAAAGAAAAAGCTGAAGAGCAAGGAATGCGCGGCCGAGATCTCGAAGATAAAGGAGGGGGACGCCATGAAGGTCGCCGAGGAGGTGGAGGAGTTCGAGAAGAAGCTCGCCAAGGCAAGGGCCAAGGTGGAGCATTACACGGAGGCGGGCAACGACGAGAAGGTGGAGAAATGGACCGCAAGGGTGGGCAAGTACGAGCGGCACATAGCCAAACTGAAGGCCAGGTACGCGGAACTGATGGAGGGTGTGGGGTCGGACGTGACCATCGCAGACCAGTCCGCCACGACACAGCTTGAGGTCAGCGGGACCATGAGCGGAGGTACCGAGGTCCTGGACGTATCCGTCAAGGTGCACGACACACCGAAGGAATCGGAGGAGAAGGAAGAGGATGAGGACGAGGTTCAGGAACCGGGGGACAAGCTCGACGAGGAGGAGAAGGACGAGGCGGCCGAAACCAAGGCGGCCCCTGAGCCCGCTCCGGAACCCGAGCCGGAACCCGCCACCCCCAACCCGAAGAGAAGTCCCCAGGAGCTACTGGAGGTACTGAACAACGGTGTGAAGGAACTGGACGGACTGGACCTCAAGTACACGCTGAAGGACCGGGCGGAACTGATACAAAAGCACTTCAATGACGACGAGAAGCTGATGCTCATGGCGGCCTCCGACTGGGGCAGGATTTTCGAGATGGAGAAGGGCGAGGACGACTGTGAGCTCAACCTGATGAACAAGCTCTGGATCGAGAATCGGCTCAAGCGGTGGGACGACGCCATCGACACAGCAATGATGCTCCTGGATCTGGACGACGAGCGGTTCTACGCCACAGACGAGCTTTTCGAAGGTCTGCCGGACGAGAAAGCGCTGGTGTATCTGGATCGCTCCCTTACGGACGGGCGGTACGGGTATGCCAGGGAATACTCGCACGAGAACGTCATCTCGATCCTCAAGAAACTGGGGCGTGCCGACGAGATAAGACCCAAGCTCGAAGGTTACCTGAAGCTGGCACGGGAGCAGGAGGACGAGTTCTGGGAGAAGATGCTCACGGAATCCCTGGAAAAGCTCGAATAGGAAGACCACAATGCTGACGCGGGTGCGGTAATTCCCGCATCATATCCCGAGCCACAACACCAATTCCTTCCAGGCGATCGGCTTTGCCCAGTAGACCAGAGGAGGATTCTTCAGCAGGTATTCTTTCTCGCCCTTATCACCGGACCGGGTGTCGGTGCCCTCTATCAGAACAAAAACGTCGTAACCCCGGAACCGCAGGTCCTGGGCGGTGCACAGGACACAGCAGTCCAGGGTCAGGCCGAACAGGACGATATCTCTCTCTCCCGGAGGGCCCACCTTGCCCTCCAGCCATCTCGAGAAGGCAGCGGGCTCCGCCCTGGGGAGCTCCGCGCACAGGCCAGGGATTCCCGCTTTCTTCCGGGTCCACGAGGGAGAGTTGAGACACTTGATCCATACGTCCGAGGTTTTGACGTCATCCGGTATCTCAGATGTATATCCCCACGTGCCGGGGATGCATATCTCACGGGGATCGCCGGGCCTTGGCTGCCTGTAATCGGATATTATCTCATGACCCCTTATTCCGTACTGCCGAAGATACGGTATCACCTCGAGAAGGATGAATTCAACGCTTGGTCGCTCCTCGTATGCGTTTCCACCACTTCTCGTGAAATCGTACTGCATGTCAACCGAAACGAGTTCCAGTCCGGTCATGGGCTACCTCCCGTCTTGAACCGCGCACGTGTTGCGCCCGATGTCCCATTTCATGCACCCACCCGCTGCGTGCTACGCCGATCTACCCTGTTGAAACCTGCCCCATCTCATAATCCCTAATCCCCCGCACCTTCATTTAACGGTCGAACCGAATCATAACGTTTATTATTATTGGTCATCGTTATTGTAACCATGCGCTTCCGTTCACTTTTTTCAATTATCATGGCCATAACGTTCACCCTGGGATCGTTCCACGTTCCTTCCTCGAACAGCAGCGGCGACCACTGGGGAGAGCTCGATCCAGTTGGCGGCAAGTTATCTCCCGACCTTGCCGGACCTCTCATGCAGGACCCCGACGAGATACGCCTCATCATCCATTTCACGGACCAGCCCGCCGGAAGCGAGCTGGACCTCCTCGAGGACCTGGGCTTCGAGATATGTCGCACGTTCCACGTTGTCCCCGCCATTTCCGTCCTGGGGCCCGCCAATACCCTCACGCAACTCGTCAAGGACCCCCGGATCGCCTATATCGAGCACAACGACCCGGTAGTCCTCGACATGGAGATGGGTACGAAGGTGATCAACGCGACGAAGGTATGGTCGAGCATCATCGAGAGCTCGTCGGGAGTGGACGCACCCGTGGACGGCTCGGGCGTGACGGTATGCGTTGTTGACACGGGCATCGATGCGGGACACCCGGACCTCGATTATCACAGCAAGACCATAATGAACGTTTACGACCCCGGGGACGGCAGGTGGACCGACGCCGAGAACACCGATACCAACTACGGCCACGGGACCCACGTGGCGGGAACGGTTGCCGGCAACGGCGACGCCTCGGCGGGAGCCAGGCGCGGGGTGGCCCCCGGCGCGAACCTCATCGGTATCACGGTATCCATACCCGAGGAGGTTCAGACCCCCTACGAGGACGGCTACGTACAGGGGCTGGAATGGGTTTACGATCATTCGCGTCCCGGGGCCAATCCCCACAACATACGCTGCGTGACGAACTCCTGGCATTCCACCGTCGCCGAGTACGACCCGGACTCTCTGCTGACGAAGACCATAGAGAAGCTGACCTTCGAGAACAACGTTATTTCGACATGGTCCGCGGGGAACGACGGACGGGACGATCCCGAGGGTAACGAACTGACCACATCGGGCCAGGGGAACGCACCGGTGGCAATAATGGTGGCGGCCTACGAACGGGACGGATCGGCCGTGACCGACTTCTCGTCCCGGGGAAGGGTCGGAGCGAACCATACCTATCCGGACATAGGCGCTCCGGGAAGGTCCATCTGGTCGTGCTCGGCCAGGCGTACCGTCATCAGCGGGGCATCATACGTCGGGGGCAACAAGAATCCATACTATCTGGCGATCAGCGGAACGTCCATGTCCACGCCCCACGTGGCGGGATTGGTGGCCCTCCTCTGGCAGGCCTGCCCGTCTATGTCGATGTCGCACATGCACGAGGACTACTCGGGGGACGACCCGGAATGGTGGTACTCGGATCCGAGGACGCGGATACACGATGCGGAATGGCTCCTGGAGGCCTCTGCCAGATTTCTACCCCCGACCGAGGAGTCCGGGAACGTGGCGGAGGATACCAACACCACGGGCTGGTGGGGAAAGCCCATCGACTACGTTCAGGGCTACGGAATCGTGGATGCAAGGCGGGCGGTGGGACTGGCCCTGACGCTGCAGGCCCTCAGGGACCGCTACCCGGACGGGAACATATCGGTGGGGGACGCCATACGAACCTACGACGGACAGGACGTGGCGGGCTTTTCCACCGTGAACGTCAGCAGATGCTCCGCAGCCTGGTCGGGAGAGTTCTCCCGGTACAACGACCAGACGGGTAATCCCCTGTCCAGGGTGAACCAGACAAAGTATGTTTCAGTACCGGAAGGGGCGACGCGGGCCACGGTGAGCCTGAAGTTCAGCGGCATCGATCTCGACGAGTTCAGGGCGGGGGACCTCGCCTTCACCATCGACATGGACGGCGACGGCGGCATCGACGTGAGAAGCGACCTATCCATCGGAGGGGGGCAGGACGTGGCTGTGGTGGACGTTACCGGACCGGGCACTTGGACCTTCGGCATAGAGGGGATGGGCGTGAGACTTCCAAGGCCACTACAGGATATTAACTACGTGGAGCTCAGGATGGAGTACGAGATGAGCGTCATGTTCGACATGGGCGGCGAGGGAAATCACACGGCGCATCCAAGGGACGCATACTACGCCCCGGCGATGGCCGTCCAGGGTGCGGATGGCGATTATCCTCTGGAATTACTGCGGTACGATACAAGGCGGGTGACGCTGGTTGAGGGCGAGGTGGTGGATGAAGAAGGGACTGGCGGATTCCCGTGGTGGATCGTGGTGGTGCTGGTGGGCGTGGCGGTGGTGTTGACGGGATATGTGGTGTACAGAAAGAAAAAGGGCGGAAAAGGAATAACGTGAAGATCATGCGGTTCGGATAAGGTGAGTGGTTGTGCACCATTCATGCACATTTATGGGTTTGGATGGGTGCAGTACTCGGTTGTGCAGAATATATACGCATGGAGCTTTGTAGGGGGCGCAATGGAAATAAATTTCTGTACGGGCCCTTATCATCATCGGACCCCTCACATCCAAATACAAACAAAATTTTTTATAACTACAAATAATTATCGAGCCATGGAATTTGGTGGAGGCTTTCGAAATGATCTGCTTTGTACCATCCTGGTAATTATTCTTTTATCTTCCTGTTTCTATTTCTCATTAAATACAATGGCATTTCCCCTGGGAGAAACCATGAGCTGGGATGAGTTCCTCTCGGATCACATGGACAAGGACGGGGACGGGGAGAATGACACTTTCCTGTCAATGGACCCACCGGAACGGATCATCGTAAACGATTTGGTCGTCAGTATAGAGGACTATAGCTTAGGTTCACTGAATGTTAGTATGATAATATTCGAAACCAATTCGGAACCGATGTTTTTCGGAGATGCGCTGGAAGATTCGATAGAGCCCGGTGAGAGAGTCCTTGTGGAGATAGACGTTATCGAGGGCGAAGAATCCGATGGGGACCGCTGTGAAACATATGACATTTACGCGATATGGTATTATGAGGAACAAGATGATGAAGACGAACATGGTAATTCGAGGATTCATCATTCGGAACAGAATATGCCCTGGTACGGATGGATGTTGGTGGCAGGTCCTTTCATCATTGGGTGTCTGATACTCTATATGGTATATGTACGTCCGAAACACAGAAAGAAAGAGAAAAAGACCATGAATACCGATAAACCGAAAGAAATGAAACAGACCTATTACTGTCCCGATTGCAATGAGCTATTGAAGTTCAAGAAAAGACGGAATGAATGGTATTGCCGTCACTGCAAGAAGAACCATGCCGGATTGACCTCATCATCGTATGATTTCGGGGTGATCAGGAAACAATATTGACCATTATTCTCATACTGTTTCTATCCATATACAATGATGAAATCCCATGATACAAAGATTCTCTTAGATATAAGCCTCGAAAACCACCATCTGCGTGACCGTTCGATCCTTATCGCACCAGAACAGAAAGCCGTCCGGGGCGTTTATGAACATGTAGGCCATGGTCTTGTTATCCCCATCGACCTGCTCGTAGAGTATTCTGTCGACTCCATGGGCGAGGTTCTTTCGATCGGAAAAGCTTGACTTCACCGTATCGTTGGCGCCTCCGATCTTCTCAAGTGCGTCATCCATCGACGAGCCTATAGATATGCCGTTGACGGTGGCGTAATCGAAGCCATCGTTGAATCTGACCTCTAGGACTTCCCTGGTCGTGTTGTCGAGGAGCAGGTCCACTCCTGCGGCCGCGTGATAGACCATCCATACTGTGCCATTTGCGTCAACTTTCTTTTCCGGTTCGCCGTAGATGCCGATTATCCTCTCCTGTGTAATCCCCGTTCGCATCATGTCAAGCCACTGAGAAGTGACATTCGGTATTCCACTCCATGGCTTGTATATAACTATCTGGGTTACGAGCTTATCGGTGTCGAACCAGAACAGTATCCCACTCTTGGCATGGACGAACTTGTAGGCGGTCACATTTCCTCTATCATCGACCACTTCGTATAGCACCCTGTTGCTGCCGTATATGAAGTTGTTAAGCCCGTCCTGGTTCGTTCTCGCGATCCTGAGTGCGCCCTCGTAAGAATCCAGGACGGAGTCGAGGTCCGAACCTAGAGTTACACCGGATCCGAGGCTGCCGGAATAGCCGGGATTGAACCGCATCTCCACGATCCCGCCGGTGTTCTTCGAAAGGAGGAAATCCATGCCCTTCTTGACCCTGTAGACGACCCAGATGTGGGTATCGGTCTCGCTTTCCGATTCGGGTTTCCCGTATCTGTCTATGATCTTGTCATAATTGTCGCCGATTTGTATTCCCTCTGTACCGACGCCTTCCAGGATCGTATTATCCCCCTCCTTGTCACCGGGATCGACCAGGAAGAAAACGATACACGCGGCGAGCATAAGTACGACCACCCCCACCGCGATGATGGGTATCATTCTTCTACCACCCGATGGTCTTCTCCTGTGAGAATCGAGCATCTGGTGGCGGTATTCCTCCGCTATCTCCGCCGGAGCGCCGAAGCCGTCCAGCACATCGCGGATCGCCTCGGGGGATAAAGCCTCGCTGCCGGATGATTCCACCATCTCGCCGATCCTCTCGTCCAGATGCCCCCCGATATCCCGCAGGATGGCCTTTCGCTGGGATTTGTCGATTCCGTCCAGTTCGACTTCCACGGCTTTCATGTAATCCCTGATTTCCGGTTGTTCGTGCATCAGTTCACCTCCATTTTTTCAAGGATCCCCGCAAGGATCTCGCTCAGTTCCCACCATGATCCAATTCCAACCTTGAGAGCTTTCTTTCCCTTATCCGTGATATTATAGTATTTTCGGGGTGCGCCCGCAGGCGACTCCCCGAGATGGGAGCGCAGGAAATCCTGTTTCTGTAGGTACCCAAGTATGGGATAGACGGTTCCCTCCTTGAATTTCAAACGGTCCTGTGTAGTCCTGTTCAGCTCCCTTATGATGCTGTATCCGTACCTAGGCTCCTTGCTGGATTCGATGAGGTGCAGTATGAGTATGGCTATAAAGCCCGATCTCATCTCCCTCTCTATCTTTTTACGGAAGCGCTCGACCGTGTCCATCGGACCACCAAGGAGTGAAAGGTATCTCGAAGTTCTATGTACTATATGAGAATGGTAAGATAAATATCTTTCCATCCAAATTTACACCGGGCGACGGTCGTTCTTAGTCTTCTACCGACACCTATTTGTATAACTTAATTGAATACTTGTCATAACCATTGACATGGAGCAATGTCGAATCGGGTGCATTGTATGAATTTAACCTTCCCCTCCCTTAGTATTGCGTTATCATTGCTATTACTCTGCATCTCCATCGTACCCGAACAAGCATCTGCGATGCAACCCACGGTGACGCTTCTGCTGGATAACGATACCGTTTATGTGGATGTTAACCCCGGTAATGATGCGAAGGCCGTCTTCACGGGGACGATCGTATGTGAAGATGACGGCGGTCCCGACGTGCAAACGGTGGAAGGGCAGTTGACCGCCAGTTCGCATTGTCCAACATCCATCACACCGCAGACTTTTATCTTCGAGCCGGGGGAAAAGAAGACCTTCGATTTTAAGGTGACCGTTCGAGTGCCGAATTTCACGCCCACTAGCGTCACATACTCTGTGGAAATATACGGAAAATACACCGTAGAGCCAGGAATCGGTGCCAGTTACAATATCCCACCCGTTTCTGGCACGGTGATGGCCGAGCCCTTCATGGATTTCGTTATCGAGCCCCCGGAGAAGGACCCCGACGGAGCATTGAGGAGGGGCGCGCCCGGCGATGAGCTCGAATACACACTGATACTCAGCAATGACGGCAACTACGAGGAGACTTTCAGTATTTCTGCCCTGGATGAGGATGGCCGGAATCCCTCTGGATGGAAACTCGATTTTGTCAAAGATGACTTTACTGTGGAGGAGGGCCAGGAGATACAGATCAATTTCACCATAACGATACCGGAGGATGCACCGCCAGGGTTCTACGAGTTCGATATCATTGTGGAATCGCATGGTATGGAAGGATCGAAGAACCGGATCGCACGGAACTGCACGGTTTACGTGGATGTGGATGAGGAAGGAAAGTTCCCATGGTGGATCGTGATCTTGGTAGTGATTATCGTCATCGTAACATTGATGTTGGTTGTTGTTTTCCTGAAGCGGAAAGCAGGGAAGAGATAAGGAGACGGAGATTCACAAATACGTGAATATGATTGCTGTCGTTTTTATTCAACCATATTTCTTAACAGTCACATCAAATGATGGAGTGGACTACCGAACATACCCTCCCCCTCCCTGCAAGTCCATACGTACTGCGCTTCCGACCTGATCGGATCAAGCATCGAGGAAATCGTCGAATTCCACGTCGTCTTCCAGGAATCCATCGTCCAGGAATCCGTCGTCGAACACATCCTCCTCATCACCCTCCTCATTTTCCACCTCATCTTCCTCTTCCTCTTCCTCCTCATCCTCGGTCATTCCATCCTCCACGAAACCACCATCCTCATCCTCGCCCTCCTGTTCGTCGTCGTACTCCTCTTCATCGTCCCCTGCATCCTTCCCTTCCGGGTCCTCCTCAATGGAACTCTCCGCGGTTAACGTGTCCGGGCCCTCATGGTCCCCATCGCCCTCATCCTCGTATTCCTCGTATTCCTCGTCTTCCACATCGTCGTATTCATCGCCCTCTTCGTACTCGTCCTCACCTTCGTAATCCCAGCCCGTCTCCTCGAAATCGACCCAGTCGCGGAACATGCCGTTCTTCCCCCAATCCTCCTCGTCCTCGTCCTCACCCGCATCCTCGTCCCCGACCCCGTCCAATGTTTCCTCCACTACCTCTCCCCTGTCCTCATCGACGGTCTCGGCCAGGCCTACCTCCATGTCCTCATCCGCATCCTCATCCGCATCCATGTCCTCATCCGCCTCCTCACCCATCCCATCCTCCAGGTCTTCTTCTCCCTCTCCCTCTCCCTCTTCCTCCTCCATCCCGTCTTCCCTGCCGCCTGCCCTGCCCTTCATCACCCTGCTGACCAGGATTATACCGCCGATGGCAAGCAGTATCCCTATGAGCACGTAGAACGGGGATAACGATCCTCCCTTTGGTCCCGGCTCCTCTGGTTCCTGTTCCGGCACCGTGACCTCATCGCCAAGTACGGTGAACACGGTGAGATGCGTCACATTGGCCCAAACGCGGTTATGGTCCGCATCGCTTCCGGCATTGGTGCATCTGATCCATTTCTCGGTGGAAGCCTGCCAGTAATACAGCGCCAGTGTGGATTCCTCGATACCATCGTACGAATCGTCGCCGTAGGTCACCAACACGTGCACCCACTCCTTGGACTTCAGGGACTGCGTGCTCGTGATCTCCAGGTACAACCCGGTGGATTCCATGTCCTTTGGCGCCGGTCCCGGAGAGGTCGTGTCAGTAACGGTCAGATCTCCCCATATGGCGTGCTTTATCTCGATGGTGTAATTACCGATCATCGTAGTCGGCTCGACACCCACGTCCGGGGAGGGCTCCACCACGGGTATCTGGTCCGCCGGCTTGTCGATGCCCGCCGTCATGTTGTCGTACTCCGCATAACCCACGTTGGCCCCTGTGGAGAAATCCAGGGCCGTGATGCCTATCACCTCGACGTAACCGTCGGCGTTCGTCCTGCCCTTCGACCTTCCATCGACGTACACATCCGCGCCCGGAACCGGTTGATCCGCGTCATCATAGACATATATCCGCACGTCGTCCATCTGGCCGTCGTCGTCGGCATCAACGGTCAGCGTCCTTGTGTAGATGTAATCCTCGCCGCCGCCCTCCGACACGAAGGAGAACTCGATGGGTTCGCCCGAGCGCGTACCGCCGTTCATGATTATCCGTACGTAATGGATGCCCGCCGGAAGATCGGATACCGAGATGCTGCTGCCACCACCCCGTGTCGAGCCATTCCCATTCGCGGGTTCGCCGTCTATCTCCACGGTGTAGTTGTCTGGATCCACCGGGTTCCCCTCGTCGTCGTAGACATATATCTCCCCATCGTCGGTGAAGTTGTCCGCGTCCTCGTCGTTCATATAGGCATCGCCGTAGTAGTAGTCCTCTCCTATCATGATCTCGGTCCAGGCGTGGGCGTAGATGCTCCAGTTTCCGTAGTAGTAGACATCCACGAAATG
>CAYRFL010000009.1:0-62732 GCA_964423515.1 uncultured archaeon | reverse complement strand
AGGTCCCTCGCCTTCATCGCTTCTCTCCGGCCAAGAATGAGAAATACATCGGGTCGGCATCCGCCGACCTCCGGGCCAATTCGGCCCCTCCCTGTTGCTCGTTTTTTATTTTTATTTAGCGGGCTCGCATCCGCGTATACCACCCCTTTCCCCTCCCCCGCTATCGAGCCCGCTTAATTGAAGAGTGCAAGTCTATCGATGATACCATTAACACTTGACCGCACCTGGCATAATATGGGCTTCAATGGCCCCAAATATCCATTATTGTCGTCAATTGTGGTAATTTACTTCGACAATATTATATATGCTCTGCTACATCACGGTAACATGGTCCAGCAATTGTTGGAAAAGGTGTCCGGCGAGATAGTGATGTCCCCGACCCCTCACGAGACCCTGAAGAAGTGGAGGGAGATATTCCACATCGCTCCCTCGGAGCTGGCGCGGTTCACAGGACGCAGCCCCTCGTATATCTCCGATTACGAGAGCGGCAGAAGACCCTCTCCGGGCATCAATACGATAAAGATGTTCGTGGAGGCATTCATCGCCATCGACAGGGACCGCGGCTCCCCCGTGGCCAACAGCTACGTGTTCGAGAACAGGCACACGGCGATCCTCGATATAAGGGAGTTCAGTCATCCGGTCGACATGCGCCAATTCATGGGATCGCTGGACGGAAATATCCTCGTGGAGCCCGACAGGAAGAGGGATATCATGGGCTACACCATCATAGATTCCCTCAAGGCGATACTGAACTTCTCGTCGGCCGATTATCACCAGGTCTACGGTTGGTCCAGCGAGAGATGTCTCATATTCACCGATGTTTCCATGGGCCGCTCGCCGATGGTTGCCATAAGGGCCCATCCCATGACCCCCGTGGCCGTGGTCTACCAGCGGCCGGACAGCATTGACGCCCTGGCCAAGAAGATCGCTCGCATCGAGAACGTCTATCTTGGTGAGACACCTCTGGCCCGGGACGAATTGATAATGAGATTGAAGGATATGTAGGGGAGGAACAGAAATTTCCGGAGGGTGTGGTGTTTTTCAAACCTAATATGGAGAACTTCTTGGGGAGTGTGTTGAGATGAACGTTGGCATAGTCGGATACGGGGCGTACGTTCCCGTGTACCGGATAGAGCTCAGGAGCATCGGCCACCAGTGGGGCAAGGACGGCGGCGAGATGGGCCGGGCCCTTGGTGTGAACATGAAGTCGGTGCCGGGTCAGGACGAGGACTCCGCCACCATGGCCGTGGAGGCGGCCAGGAGCGCCCTCAAGCGCTCCGGGATATCGCCGGACGATATCGGGGCCATCTTCGTCGGTTCCGAATCGCACCCCTACGCGGTCAAGCCCACGGCAACAATCGTGGGCGAGGCGCTGGAGGCGTCGCCCGACTTCATGGCGGCGGACCTGGAATTCGCATGCAAGGCCGGTACCGCCGGGATACAGGCCGCCATGGGCCTGGTGAGATCGGGGATGGTGAGATATGCCATAGCCATCGGCACCGATACGTCCCAGGGAGCGCCGGGCAATGCCCTGGAGTACACGTCTGGAGCGGGAGCGGCCTGCTTCATCATCGGGCGCGAGAATCTCATCGCCAGCATCAACCACACGCTGTCCTTCACCACGGATACCCCCGATTTCTGGCGGAGGAGCGGAATGAAGTACCCCAGCCACGGCGGTAGGTTCACCGGAAAACCCGCCTACTTCCGTCACGTCGTATCATGCGGCAAAAGGCTCATGGATATGGCAGGTACGGGTCCGCAGGATTACGATTATGCGGTCTTTCACCAGCCGAACTGCAAGTTTCCCCTCAAGGCGGCGAAAATGCTTTCCTTCGATCGGGAGCAGGTTCGGGAAGGACTGCTCGTCCAGGAGATCGGCAACACGTATTCGGGCGCTTCCATGCTGGGCCTGGCCTCCACGCTGGACGTGGCGCCGCCCGGCAGCAGGATATTCGCCGTATCTTACGGATCGGGGGCTGGTTCGGACGGTTTCGATATCACGGTGGAAGCGGGGATGGAGGGATTCCGGGAGAAGGTGACGGAGACGGTGAGGCAACGCATATCCAGGTACATCACCATTGACTACGGCACGTATGCCAAGCATATGAAGAAGATAAAGATGGAGGGTGATTAGATGAGGGATGTGGCCGTGATCGGCAGCGGTATAACCAGGTTCCAGGAGATATGGGACAAGTCCTTCAAGAGACTGGGCATAGAGGCCGGTATGGAGGCCATCATGGATGCGGGGATCCAGGGAAAGAACATAGACGCGCTCTATATCGGGAACATGTCCTCGGGCCAGTTCATATGCCAGGAACACATCGCGTCCATGGTGGCGGAGGAGGTGGGACTTTCCCTCGACGGCATTCCCGCCACCAGGGTGGAAGGCGGGGGCGCATCGGGAGGACTCGCTCTATCCCAGGGCTTTGCTGCGGTGGCATCGGGTCTGTATGACGTGGTCGTCGTGGGAGGGGCCGAGAAGATGAGCGACCTGCCGCCTGCCAATATCGTGGAGGCGGTGGCCTCCAGCACGGATCAGGAATGGGAGTGCTTCTTCGGTGGGACCATAGCGTCCCTCTGGGCTTTGATGGCCAGAAGGCACATGCACGAATACGGTACCACTCACGAACAGATGGCAAGGGTATCGGTGAAGAACCATGCCAACGGGTCCCTGAATCCCAAGGCCCAGTTTCCCTTCGAGGTGACCCTGGATTCGGTGCTTGCCGCTCCAGTCGTATCCGATCCCCTTACGTCTCTGGAGGCGGCACCCATATCCGACGGAGCGGCGGCCCTGGTCCTCTGCTCCCTCGACAGGGCCCGGGATTATACCTCCGAGCCCGTCGTCATCAGCGGGGTGGGGCAGGCGTCCGATTCACTGGCGCTCCACGATCGTCTTTCACTCACTTCGTGCACGGCCACGAGCACGGCTGCCCGTAGGGCGCTTCGGATGTCCGGAAAGGAGATAGGGGACATCGATCTGGCGGAGGTGCACGACACCTACTCCATCTCGGAGCTCATCGCCATCGAGGACCTTGGGATGGTGGAGAAGGGACGTGGGGGAACGGCCATGGACGAGGGCCTGACCGATCTTGGTGGAGATTTGCCTGTGAACACCTCCGGCGGCCTGAAGGCCAGAGGTCATCCCCTGGGGGCCACGGGCATTGCCCAGGTGGTGGAGGTGTACCTGCAGCTCAAGGGAAAGGCGGACCGGCGTCAGGTCGACGACGCCCGGGTCGGGCTAACCCACAACATGGGCGGCACGGGTGGAACGGTGGTGGTTCACGTGATGGAGGTGGCCGGATGACCATAGCAAGGTTCTGGCGCGAGATCCCTTCGAGATACAACCTCATCGGTTCCAGGTGTCCCCGATGCGACACGGTCTTCTTTCCCCCCAAGGAGCTCTGCAAGAAGTGCAGGAGAGGCTCCATAGATCAGATGATACGAACCAAGCTGTCCGGAAGGGGTACGATACTGACCCACACAACCGTTCACGAGGCCCCCACGCCCTTCGAGATACACGTCCCGTATCATATAGGCCTTATTGAGCTCGAGGAGGGGCCGACCGTACTGGGGCAGATCGTGGACTGCCTCGGGGAGGAGCTTTCCATAGGCAAGAAGGTGCATTCGGTGTTCCGCCGTGTATCCGAGGATGGGGACAGCGGCACCATTCACTACGGGTACAAGTTCGTGCTGGACCGCGGGTGAGATGTTCATTCCAGGTAGAAGATGTCCCGTTTTCTCTTGAGAAATCCACCTGCGAACAGCGAGGCGATCCCCAGGGCGGCACATGTGTAGGGAACGATGATCTCCCCCATGAACAACTGGGTGGACATATCCCCCGCCAGCTCGGCCAGTTCCTCTCCGGATCCTTCCGATATCTCCAGATCGGCGACGAAGACGGTGAGCCTCTTGCCGGAATGCGGAAAGAAGCCCCTGGCCTGTGTGAGGTTCGCAAGGGATTCCTTAAGTGTCCCTTCGCTCATGACGCAGTCCACGGATGCCAGGCGGGTCTTGTTCGCGAAATCGTCCGGGTCGTTGACGCTCAGAATGCTGTAGGTGAAGTTCAGCCGGATGTCGTGGACTATCCCTGTCTCCTCGTCGGCCCAGTAGTCCATGAACCCGTCGAATATCATTATCATGTTCTCCATCTTCGAGTCCTGCGGCTTCATCTTGTAGTTCTCGGCGCCGGATCGGTACCACAATGTTTCAACACCCTTGTGTTCCTCCTTTCCCATGTACACGCAGTCCATAGTGGTGTTGGTGACCTGGTTGAACCAGGGATACGTATCCCTGTCTGCGTCCATCCTGCCGAACGGAAACAGCCAGTACCCCTCCCGATCGTGGTACTTATCGTTCCCGACAAGCCTCTTGTCATACACGTGCTTGGCCGATTTCTGGTCGATGCTGATGAGCCTCTCGTAGTTTGGTATCTGGTATATCTCCGGGAGTATCTTCCCGGTATCCGCGTCGAATCCGGTGGCGTTCTCCCACATGACCAGTGTATTCCCGAGCTGCAGCACGGTGGATATATTGAATAGTACGAGCATGTTGATATCGCGGGTTTTGGTCGTGTCTTCAATATCAACGAGGGTCGCATTTCCCACAAGAACCCGTTTCTGAGCCAGCCCGTCGGGTATCTTCAACAGGTCGGGAAGCTCCACGTTAAGTTCCATCTCCCTCTCCGCGTCCACGGGTATTCCCGTCCGCTCTTCGAACCAGTACGTGGTCTCGCCGTCGAAATATATGTCGGTGGGAGGAACCGGTCCCCCCGCCTGGTACTCGCCCATGAACTCTCGGTTCAGGCTCATATCGAAGCGGAGGGTGTCGAGGCCCGCCCTCTCGGACTCGCCGGAAAAACTGAGGATACCGGAAGAGTTGGTATCTATGTTGAAGAAGGAATAATCCGTTCTCTTCACGTTGCCGATGGGCAGCAGCATCTGTCCGTCCCCCCCGCTCTCGATGGCCCCGGTCCTCCGGTTCACCAGGAACTCCCTCTCGCTCTCCAGAAGACCCTCGTACTTGGCTATCAGGTCCTCGCCGGTATTTCGGTCGAACATCTCCAGGGTCTGCGTAACGTCGATGGTGTCTCCCCGTGCCCGGCCGAAGGAGCTTGTGAGCACTGCCTTGACATCGGTATCGAAGAACTCACCGTTGCTCTCGTTCACTATGGTCGCCCTCCCCTCGAGCTCTATGGTCATATCCATCCCCTCCGGTATGACGACCATCGAGGGCAGTATCCATATGTTCCATATAAATGAAAAGACAAGCAGCAGGGTACCCGTAATGGCCAGTATCAGCGGTGAATACCTGTAACGGGTGTACCGTTTCCGGTACCTGCGAACGAGCTTCTGGACATTGTCCCTGTTCAACTCCACCTCGGACAGCTTGATGCTCTTGGAGCCGATCCTGATGGTGGCGCTGGAGGAATCCCATTCCACCCAATGACCCTCTCCGCTGTCGCTGCCGACCCGATCTATGCGATCACCAACCGATACCTATACTGAAAAATTGACGAGAATGCCCAAGATCAGAACTCATGAAGCGGGATTCCCCTATAAAAATGACCCGGTATCTGCGTTACAAGCGCCCGTTGTATATCCGACACAACTGCGTCCTCGGAAACATGCTGTTTCCTCCGGACAATACCGCGCATATTGTCAAGTTGCCAACTTCGAATTTTTTTCAAATTTCGCACCGTTGACAATATATTGACGGCTAAAAGGAGAGCCGCTCCCTTATATGGTGAACTGTATGTCGGTGATCTGCTCATTGGTGGGCGTGAACACGAGTCTCATCCCGCCGCCGGAGATGTCGATGCTGTCCGACCATATCTTGCGGAAGTGCTGTTTTACATAGAAATAGTCACCCACACCCAGGCGCCCGTCCGCGTCGTTGTCAGCGAAACCTACTCCCAGGAGCTCATCGTTCTTCACGGCGAGGTGGGCCAGATTGCCGTAGGCCTCCGAGTCAGCGGTAGCAGTCTCTATCTCATCCCCGTTAGCACCGTAGACGGTGTACTGTATGTTGTTGAGGGTCGGTTCGTCATCGATATCCGTCACCAGGATCTTGAAATATGTTTCCTCCCCGTCGGTCTCGGTGCTCAGGGCCACGTTCATGTCGGGCGCGTTCTTTCCGGTTGTGGGGACGATGCTCGTCACCCACATGAACAGGATGCCAACGAGTACTATGGTTATTGCCACGAGCAGTATGGTGGCGATAACAGGTGATACACCACTCCTTTCTCTGTATATCGGTCTCATTCGAACAACCCGTTCCACTTTAGGATAGCGAATCCATCCTACATTAATTATGAGGTCAATTTATATAAATAATTTATTGCCTGTTTGGTCCACAGACGGACTGGATGGCGTTGTTGGGAATGGAGGATATTGAGAAAACGGGTGTTTTACATTTTTTAAGGTTCAAGTGCATTTTGGATACAAGGCAAAGAACCCAACACGGTTTAATCCGCATGACCATTTGACTCAGGTAGAAGGGCTCGATAGCGGGGGAGGGGAAAAGGGGTGGTATACGCGCACGCGAGCCCGATACCGTAAAAATAATCAAATGATAAAAAAGGAGGGGCCGTCCGGCCCCACAGGTCGGCGGGCGCCGACCCTTTTCTTTCATCATCATCTTGTAGGGCTCTCGCGAGGGCGTGCAATCACTTCGCTCGCACGCCCTCTACTCGATTGTATGCCTCTACTTTATTCAGGCCTAAATCCTTTAAAAAAAACGCAAAACACCCGTATGTTAAATTTAATTACTGTGTAGCACATATCCGTTCCACAGCATTCATGACCATGGTCATTGGCAATCATCGAGGCGAAGTGATAGAATGGATTTCGACGTCAACGAGAGCGCGGACAGAGAGAACGGACGACGCAGAATAGAATGGGCGGCAAGGGAGATGCCCGTACTTCTCAGGATAAGGGAGAGGTTCCGGCGCCAGAGGGTGCTGGAAGGGATCCGAATCTCCGCCTGCCTGCATATAACCTCTGAGACGGCGAACCTCGCCATAACCCTTCGGGACGGCGGTGCAAGCGTGGCCCTGTGCGCCTCCAACCCCCTCTCGACATCCGATGAGGTGGCCCTTTCCCTGGTGAAGGATGAGGACATATCGGTGTTCGGGATACACGACGAGGACAACGATACGTACTACCGCCACGTGCATCAGGCGCTGGACCGGCAGCCAGCCATCACCATGGACGACGGGGGGGACCTGGTCTCAACGATCCATAGGGACCGGACCGAGCTAATACCGGGTATCATGGGCGGTACGGAGGAGACCACCACCGGCGTGAAGCGCTTTCGGAACATGGAGCGCGACGGTGTGCTCCGTTACCCCATAATCGCGGTGAACGACGCCTACACCAAGTACCTCTTCGACAACCGGTACGGGACGGGTCAGAGCACGCTGGACGGGATACTCCGGGCTACCAACGTTCTGCTGGCGGGAAAGAAAATGGTCGTGGCAGGTTACGGCTGGTGCGGCAGGGGCATATCGATGAGAGCCAGGGGCATGGGGGCTCACGTCATCGTCACCGAGGTGGACCCCACGCGCGCCCTGGAGGCGATGATGGACGGCTTCCGCGTTATGCCCATGAAGGAAGCGGCCCCCCTGGGGGATATATTCGTCACTGCAACCGGCAACACGTCGGTGATAGACCGGGAGCATATGGAAGAAATGAAGGACGGAGCGCTGCTGGCCAACTCCGGTCATTTCAACGTGGAGATCGACCCGGAGGCGCTGGCAGAGTTTACGGTGGAAACCAGGATCGCCAGGCGTAACGTCGTGGAGCACAGGTTGAGGAACGGGAGAAGCATTTTCCTCCTGGGCGAGGGGCGCCTCATCAATCTGGCCGCTGCGGAGGGTCATCCCGCTTCCGTCATGGATCTCTCCTTTGCCAACCAGGCACTCTGTGCCGAGCATCTTAATACGTGCCATTCCGAAATGGAGAACCGGGTCTACCGGGTGCCAGAGAAGATCGATGGAAACGTGGCAGCGCTGAAACTCGCGTCCATGGGTGTCGAGATAGATGAACTGTCACCCGAGCAGATCGGGTATCTTGGAAGCTGGGAATCGGGTACGTGACGGTAGACATGGGTTATGCTGGCTTATAAAATTGGAGAATATCATTTCCGGGAAGCAAAGGAAATATAATCAATGATGCAATTACGCCCCGGAATATCTTTGCGCAATGCCCATACACAATGCCACCGTGGCTTAGAGGTATAGCGTCTGATTCGTAATCAGACGGTCGAGGGTTCGAATCCCTCCGGTGGCTTTACCATTTCTTCTTACCGTCATTCCGGTCGCGTATTCTGTTATTGCTCCGTATTTACTCCGTTGTTACTCATGGAGCGACAAAAAAAGCAGCCCCGGCAGGATTCGAACCTGCGCCATCGGATCCAAAGTCCGAGATACTGCCACTATACTACGGGGCTTCTGTGATCGTAGCTGGAATCGGTCGAGCCTGTTTTTAACTGGCCTCTGGCGGTCCACGGGGAGCGAATTTCGTCCTATTTGTGATTTATCCCTAATTTTACGAATGTCGGAATGTCCATTCATCCTACACTGAGGAAATCCCCCGCCGCATCCTGGGTGTCCATGTCGCACTGCCAGGCGGCCCTGCATCTGCAGTCGATCCGATCGAAGACCTCCACTCCGGTAATGCCAAGTGACACCGCCTTTATTGCCTCGGCGTATCTTTCGTCGCACAGGGAGCAGTTGTGGATACCCCGCCTGCTCCCTCCACCCGAAGGGGCCGACATCAGCCTGGTGCCGTATCCATCGGCAGCCTTGCTGCAGCGGACGAAGACCTCCTGAAGGGAATAGTACCACGGCGGTCTGTAGAAGCCCCTGTGATGGAGATAATCCACCAGTGTGTGCCTCTGCACGTTCACCGGATTGACGGAGATGGAATCCGTGTAGGGCAGAACGTCCAGGACCGATCTCGTACAGTCCTCCACCGACTCCCTCTCGCTGAGAAGCGGGGGTTTTAGCAGCAGATACGTCTTGACCTTCAGGCCCAGGTCCCGAAGAACCCGGGAGGCCCGGATGTAATCGTCCATGGACATGTTCTTGTTCAGTATGTCCTGCCGTATCCTGTCGTTCGTGCTCTCCACTCCCATGGCCACCTCGATGCGGGCGGGAAGCTCAGAAAGCCATCGCACCGACTTGCCGTTGACGAACTCCGCCCTGGTCTCGATGCATACCTTCTGGGCCCTTGCGGAGAAGAACTCCAGAAGCTCCCTTGCGAAGGAGGGCGGGATCTCTTCCGGGTTCAGGAGCGAGCCGGAAGTGAATATCTTGACATAGGGCTGTCCCTCATAGCGCTGCGAGGCCACTTCGAGCTGGGCTGAGAGCTCCTTCTCTCCGACTTCGTCGCAGGTATCCGATATGTATCCGCACATGGTGCATCCTGACTTCCTTGCCCACGAACAACCCGTTGTGTTCAGTATAATGACGAAGGAGTCCACTATTTCGCTCCTCAGAGTTTCCTTCTCGGACCACAGGGACACCGGTTTCCGGGGGTTCTTCCCGCGCTTCGAGGCAGTTCTTTTCGACCGCAGTTCGGTCATTATGGCATCGAGAGAGGGTATCATATTCAGCCCGGGGGTTGAATAACCAAGCTGATATTTAAATTATCGATACTCCGGGTTTTCCTTTTTCATGGGACTCATCATGTACGAGGTAGTTACAATCGATGCGATCTGGCATCGCCCAATGGATATGCCGGAACCGGGGCCAGAATTCCTGTTCTGTCCATCCTTTCGAGAAATCGTATATAATACTTAAATACCAAAAGTTGATTGTAGGGGAGCCGAATCGGTAGGATGAAACCAATTCGGCAAGGAGCTATTCGGATGAAGCGAAGTTCGAGGGCCTGGAAGAAGCGTGGGCAGCAGAGATGGAAGTGGCGCAAGAAGAAGATGCGCAGAAGAAAGAGGGCGGCAAGGGCGGCCAAGTGATAGCTTCAGCCATCGGCCATCGGACACTGAACAAGGGAGCATGGTGTAACACGGCAGCATCGCGGGCTCCAGTTATGGGTATGATAGCCAACGGGTCTTCTGATGTTCCGGTGACGACCGGAGTGCAAATGATGATTAACTGGAGCGTTGACCTAACACTCCACTGACGATTATTCCCGGCATGTGGATACCCGCTGATCTGGGTTCAAATCCCAGTGCTCCCACCCTTTTTCCCGGGAATCTTTTTCCTTGTATCAACCCTGGTTTGAATCCCGATTGGGGAGTGACCTCTTGCGAGGTAGGGTTAAAAGTGAATTATTGATACTTTCTGGGAGGAGCATATTGAATTTGGTACGAAGCTCTGAATTTATCAAAACGGTTAATTGTTGATGAGGAATCGGTATGCTGCGGTTATTTCCTTCGTCTTGTTCTCGGCAACATCCTTTATTTCGTCACCCATGGTCTGAACGCGGTCCGGATGATATCTCTTCACCTTCTTTCTGTATCCTTTGATTATCTCCGACTGGTTCGCCTCCGGCCTTACGCCCAGCATTGCGGCACAGTCCTTTCTCGTCATCTTCAATTTCACGGTTTCCTTCCTCTTTGATATCTCATCCTCGAAAACGTCTCTGGTCGTATATATGTCTGCGAGACCGCAGTAGGGACATCTCTTGATCAAGGTGATGCAAACGTAGTGCAGCAATGCACCGCAGGAGCAGCGGATCAGCACGTCCGAGTCGGATATGATGGTCTTGCAGAGCATGCATTCGCTCTTCGGTAAGGACTGCGGTTTTTTCATTTTTTTTACCGACGGCGGCATCGTGTTCTCGTTCTCCTGCATGATCGGTTCCCGTGGCTCCACGAGCTCCGGAGGCGGTGGGTATACCTTCTTCCCGTCCTTTACGGGTATTACCCTCTTCTTCACCTTCCTTTTGGCCCTTTTCGCTGGACTCCCGGCGGCCTTTCCTCCCTTGTTCACCGCTCTCCTTCTGCTTCTGGCAGCCGGCGCCCTGTTCCGGAGGAGATAGAAGACTGCGACGATCGCCGTATTGAGGACGAGCAGGAATATCAATACCGGGACCCCATCCTTTACCGATCTTCCCGAAGTCCCGGTTGACGCCTCGCCCGATCCGAACCACTCCGACCGATAGGACGCAGTGTTTGCACCGGCCGAATCCCTGGCGAATATCTCGATCATCCCCTCTTCCTCCGAGCATTCCCGGTAGTATGTGGTTACCGCGAAGATGTCCAGCTGCGTCCCGTTACGCAGCTCGCTCTGCAGTCCCTCCAGCTCCCCTATCGGTACGGATATCGAGATCACTCTCATTTCCATGGATGTATTCACCCGGATATCCTCCACCTTTCCGTATTCGTCATAGCATTTCGTCCTGTTATCCTGGACCATTAGACAGTACAGGTAGTTCGGGTAAACGTTCTCGATAGAGTACTCGTCGAAGATGGGCTCAATTGAGTCCTTCCGAACGATATAGAAACGATATTCGACCCGGCAATCGTTGGAGGATTCCCGGATAACGTCTCCTTCGGTGGTCATGGTGAAAAAAACATATCCATTATCGGTGCAGGCCGTGACCTTCAGTATGTTCAACCCCCGATACCCTCCGACGCTCATTTCCGGCTCATCCGTTATCCTGAGCGTTCTCACTACGACGTCCTCGGTCAGACAGGCTTTCGAGGTTCCCGGGCCCGCGCAGGTGTCCTCGTGCTCCACGATGTTGTCAAAGGGAACTATAATGGGATGCTTTACGATCAACACGGTCTGGGTGCAATTAGATGCAGGATTCTCCCCGGATTCGGTTACCCAGAGGGTTACGACATATCTCCCGGCAACGTCGTACTTCATGTACAGTATCCTGTTGCGATAATCCAGGTCGTTGGTGAAATCTCCGTCCTGGTCCGAATCTACCAGATGATAGAAGTCCCAGCAGTAAGTGAGCGTATCGGGCTCCCCCCAGTCGATGATGCCATTCCCGTTGAGGTCGTCCTCGGGGTCATAGCACTGAGCAGCACTGAACTTGATTATTTCTCCCACGAAAGCATCCTCGCCATCCCCATCGAGGGTCATGTTGATCTTGACGACCGGTTTGTAATTGATATGGACGTCCATAGTATCAGTGGCAGACGTTCCGGTGCCATCCACAACTGTGAGGGTTACCGTGAATACGCCTCCCTCGTCGAACGTATGACGGCTCTTGACATTCATTGCATCCCTGTCGTTGGCGGGGTTCCCGTCCTTGTTATCGTCGGTCTCGGTATCGAAGTCCCAGTAATACTCCAGGTTGTCGCTCTCTCCCCCGTCGATCCGGTCGTTTCCGTTGGTATCGTCATCGGGATCGAATGAGTCCGAACCGTCGAAGTCCAGTTCGAGGTGTCCGCCCAGCTCAATGTTCGCATATATGTCGTCCCCGGCTTCGGGAACGGGTACCTGGTTGGAGGAATAATGAAGCACGTAGCTATCATCTCCTCCCGTTTGCGATAACGGCCGCTTCACGAGGACGTAATACCTGCCGCCGGAGTCTGCATTTAAGGTGATCTTCTTCATTGGATCGTCGTCTGCATTCGATTTCAATAGGGTTTCGGGACCGATGATGCCGGGATTTCCCTTGGAATCACAATAGTCGTATAAATACAGTTCCATGTCCGCGTTGGAGGAGTGCTCCAGTGAAAAGATGTATATGCCCTTGCGGACCAGGTCGAGATAATAGGCATCGACCACATCGTCGGACGACAGGAAATTCGTCTGCGAGATATCCGGTAAAAGCGGCATGACCGGCTCGACCAGGGCGTTCATGGCCCAGTCCCGGTTCACCAGGGAGGGTTCATCGTAATGTTCTTCCTTTTTCTTCCAGTCCTGGCTCAGGTGGTCCCTGTAATATGAATTCCCTTCCTCCACCTCGGTATACTGGAGCTGCATCCCATTGGTCGTCCGGCTGTTCAGCTGAATGTTGTAATCCGTATCCACCACGAGATACTCCGATCCCGTGAACATGAAGGATTGGGTCACGAAGCTGCCTTCTTCGAACTCATCGATATCATATCGGATCTTGGCATCGTTGTCTCTCAATAGATAGCCCCTCTGGACCACTGCATGGCCGTAGCTACCGTCATCGGAGCAGTTATAGGACATCCGGATACCGGTAATGATCTTCGGTTGATCGTATGGATTATCAATGTTGAGCCCGGCATAGCGGTAACTGTTCTGGCTCATGTACCAGATGTCCAGGTGGCCGGAGTAGTCATCACCGGTGCCGGGTTCGATGGCGGTCTTCGTGGCAGCGGCCGTGCCGGAGAGCAGGATCAGGGCTGCCAGCAAGATAGAGGCTGCAATAACGAAAAGTAATCCGAAATAACTCCGGTGGCAGCCTCCTTTCGTCGTCAATTGTTCCAACTCCGGGGAGCATATGCTCTGTTCAAGGGGTAATGATGGGAAGACAGAGGGTCGTTATATGAAAATAGCAGGGTTTTTGGTTTTAATTTTTTTCATCCAATTATTGACAATTATTGACCATGCACGTTCCGATTTGAAGTAAAGGTAGAAGTGATTCTGGGGATTATACGGGATCGACAGCAGAGGAACGGGGGAGAAGAAGCAATGGTATAACAAGCAGTTCTTGCGACGAATACCTTGGTAAATCCGTTGTAGAGTGAATTACCTCAGGCGTTTTTCACGAAATAACATTTTGTCTCCCGCCCTTCCCGCTCGATATCGACCAGGCCCAGCTCGCGCAGCTGGTGGACGTTGTAGTTGACCACCTTCCTGTTGCGGCCTATGAGGCGGGTGATCTCGCTCTGAGAGATGCCCTTGCCCTTGCGGACCTGCTCAAGGATGCTCTCCTGTACCGGGGTGAGTCGTATTCCGGGCGGTTCTTGCCAGTTCGGGGGGTAGAAGCACTTGTATTTGCCCTCGCTGCGTGAGGAAACGAATCTTTCCTTTTCGAGGCGTTCGAGATGGTAGTTGAGAACGCCGGTGGACAGCTTGAGCTTGTCTCTTATGGCGGAGAAGTGATCGCCCGGATTCTCCATGACGTGGTCCCGTATACGCTGCCTTGTCTCGTGCTTGAGCACCTGGCTGCGGCGGATGCGGGAGTAGAGGAGGGTGGAGATGATTATAAGGATGATCGTGGAGATGATAATAATTGTAATAATATTGAAGGTACCACCGGAACCTCTGTCACATGCTTTTTCACCATCTTCTCCACCCCCGCCTCCAGTATCATCATCCTCGGTTCCATTACTACTAACGGGAAGAATAATATCATCTATTTCACTTGTATTGATGGTGATATTGATAATTCGATTGAAGTATTCCTTACCTCCATATTTGCCGTATATCTCATACTCTCCAACTTGGACCTCGTTCAATTGAAAAAAACCAGATTCATTTGTGATATTTGTATAACTTGCAGTACCATTGTTTTCCCTGAATGATACCTCGGCCCCCTTGAGTGGATACCCGTTCCGGTCCTTTACTGAACCATGAAAGTATGCCGCGTTCTGATCTTCCGCAGATGAGGTGCCAATGGTGAGTAATAATACTACGATCGAGCATGATAATGCAATGAACCACCTGTAATTACGACGTAGCATATCACTTACACCGGATTTTTGGTTTTAATACATATCCATACAAATAGAAAAAAATGAATTGGTCAATTTTTTAGACCAATTCATAATCTTCTTCGTTTCCCTCGTTATTATTTATGTTTTTCTTTCTACGGGACCAGACAACGGAGATAACTATAATGAATATTAGAATTATGATTATAACCGATACCATAATCCCTACAGCGCTTCCTGCTCCCCTATCACATGCTTTTTCTCCGTCCTCACCACCCCCATAACCACCATACGTATCATCATCATCTTCCGTGGAATTCCAATTTATCTTCGATTCCGTGGTCTTGAATTGTTCGGCCGTTACATCCGATGCCTCCTCGATCTTGACGGTTCCGAACCCCTTTTTGGTGATCATTCCGTCCTCGAAGACGAGGAGGTCGATCTTGTAGTCATTTCCCTTGGGCAGGTCCAAGCTGAAGGTGGCCTTTTGTGTCTTCATGGAGGCTACGTCTCCCACGTGTACGCTTTTACTGTCCTCCCCCATGTTGGATTTGGAAACCATGGCGAATACCTCAAGTTCCACGTTCTTCGAAGTGCCCTCACCGTTGTTCGTGAAGTAGACAGTGGCATCAACGGTGTGTTCATCGGAATCGGATCTGCTGTTGCCGTTGGAATTCACGAACCGGACCTCGTCAATGAAGAGGTTTGGATGTTTTTCGGGCTCGATGATCTCTTCGACTTCTTTGACTTCTTCCTTATCGAATGCAATCACCAGAATTATCCCCGTCAGCAGAAGGGCGATCACCCCGATGCCGCCGAGGATCATTTTTGCTTCCTTGGCCATACGCTTTTTCTGTTTTTTCCGTGCTATCCTTTTCTTCCGTACCATGCGATCACCTTAATTTCTATAACGAGTACGGCAAAGGATTCTTAAAAGTAGATTGGAAACTTCCTTGGACAATTATATAAGGTTTATGGTGGGTGCCCGGATTGACCGTGGAGAATGTCGAATTGAAGGCTTTGGGCGTATGCAGGCTGGAAAAGGAGTGGATTTGGAGTGAAAAAGGGATGGTGTGGACCATCGTGGGGGGGATTTCTATCCGGAAGTTGCCGTCCCCGAGCCCCCACCCAGAGCCCTGCGCTGGCTCGTACTGGTGCATTTCCTTCGGACAAACACGTGTAAAGGCAAGCCTGGCTTGTCTTTACCAGGAAGACGGGGCATACGCTCCCGTCTTCACCTGTATCTCCCGTAGATTTCCACAGGAAATCGAGGGAGTAGGGGCATCTTGTATGCCCCGGAGTAACACGGGCTTCCGGCAAGTGTGCCGTAAGACACCCCTCCCCCGCTCACCTGCTCGGGCCCATATGTAGAATAAGATTTATCACTTCACGAATCTTTTTTTGGGTTTTATCGGGCACGTATGCGCCTATACCACCCCTTTTCCCCACCCCGGCTACCGTGCCCTTATTGGAAGAGAAAGTCTAAAAACAATTCACAGCGAGTCTATCCTGCCCTCGGTGTTGCACATGGGGCATACCACGATTATCGGGAACTCCGGGATGTTGGCGATGTAGTCTTGCCCGCAAGAATGGCAGGTGAGCACCACGTCCCCCGGTCCCTCCGGCGCTCCTGCTTCCTCCGGGGCTGCTTGCCCGGGGTCCGTGCTTTCCGGGACTGCCGGCTCCGGCGCGGGCGTTGTGTCGGGTATGGATTCCGGCGTTGCCAATGGCGTGCCAAGGTCGGGCATGGCCGGGACCACCCCCGCGTCGCCCCCCTCGGCATCCAGCATGTTCTCGAAATCGAGCAGCGTCTCCCATGAGGGCTTCTCCCACGATGGCTTCTTCCACATGGTATCCGCCGGTGATGACAGCCCAGCCGCAGCACCCGCCGGTGCATCTGCCGGTGCACCCGCCGGGGGCGGTGCCGACGTAGCCGGGCCAGGCGTGGGTTGCGGCGGAGGCATTGCGGTCTCCTTTTGCTCGCCAGGGGTTATTCCCGGCACTGCTCCCGGAGTCTTTTCGGCTTCGGGGGCCGGTCCCGGTCCAGGCGGAAGTGCCATCAGGTCTAGGTTCGGGGCTGTCCCGTCGGGCAGCGGAGGCATTAAGAGGGGCATCGGTCCGGGCAACGGGGTGGCTCCTGCCTGTGGGTCCTGGAAAACGGACGGTAGCGATTGCGGCGCGGCTCCGGGTTGGGCTGGCGGCGACTGGAAGGGTGGCATACCGGCGCCCGGGGGCGGCCCGGGTGGCCCTCTTGCGGGCGGAATCGGCTGCGGGGAGAACCGGGCGGCATCCTCTGCAGCCCCTGCCCCCGTCGCCGGGCCTCCCGTCCGGTCTTCCTCATCCCTGTCCTTCTTGCGTCTTCTCAGCACGACGAGGACCACCGCCAGTATGATGAGTATCAGCAGGAGCACCAGCCCCAGTATCAAAAGTGACCACGAATCCCCCGACAGGGCCTCCGATATCAATCCTCCGCCATCATCCTTTTCCCTCTCCTTGGATGTTATGTATATCTCGTCGGTGATCACGTATCCGTGACCGTCGTCGACATGAAGGGTTATGGTATGCATTCCCGGCGCCAGCGTGGCCTCTATCACTACCCCCTCTCCCAGTGAACTGTTGATGGTGAGGTTGGACGTCCAGGAGAACGTGAGGTTGTCGCCGTCGGCATCCGAGGAGTTTGTCCCCACGAAGGTGAGGCGCTCGTCCGAATACACCACCATCTCCGAGCTGGGCTGGCTTATCTTCGCCTCCGGCCTGGAGTTCACCCATATGCGGTAGGACGGCGAGACGGCAAGGCCCGATCCCACCGCATCGTTGGCCCTGAACCGTATGTAGTTGTCCCTCCCCCAGTCGAATTCCACGGTCAACGGTATCTGGGTCGGGTTCCCGGTCATGGCGTTCGTCGCCTTCTTCCATGGACCGAACTCGTTCTCGTCCGGCCCCCCGGTGGATATGGAGTACTCCACGCTTCCCGTGTCCACACCCGAGCCGTTGTCGTGCACCTCCACCATGCAGTCCACCTCCAGCTCGTTGGAATACAGGGTCTCGTCCGGGGTGAAAGCCCCGAAGTAGACCGTCGAAGTGTCCACCAAGAGGTTTATCTTGTCCGAGCTTATCAGTGGGTTACCCACGAGGTCCGTGCCCCTGAACATGACGTAGTTGCCTCTGCCCTCGGCATAGGTCGCCGTGAAGCCTATCTCGTATTCGCCTTCCTCCAGCTCCGCAATATCCTCGCCGTCTATCTTCGTCCATTCCCCGAATCCCTGCGGTCCGGACACCGACGTGCACGCCTCCAGGCTCTCGAGGTCCACCCCGCTCCCCACATCGCCGATCTTGATCTTGATGGTTATCTCGGTCGAGTCGTACCATTCGGGCCGCGTCTCCACGGTATCCTGAAACTCCACCGGCGTACGATCGATCTTCACGTTGCGAACCGGAGATTCCACCGGGCCGTTCCCCGCCATGTCGCTGGCACGCCACTTAATGTAATTATCAACACCCTCCTCGAAGTTGAACTTCCCTGAGACGTTGACGCACTCGTCCCCCGATTGAAGGTAGAAGGGAACCCAGTACTCGAAATCCGCCGCACCGGAGCCCCTGGTGGATACGGTATATTCGATGGTCTCCCCGTCTATTCCCGAGCCCCCCCAGTCGCATATCTCCACGGAGAACACTATCTCTCCATCCTTGTACCACCTCGCTTCGCCCGGGGTGAAATTCTCGAATGTGGGGGCGGTCATGTCAACGAATATTCCCGAGCTCGCGGCATCCCCCGCATTGCCCACGTTGTCAACGCACCACACGTAAAAGCTAGCCATTCCCTCCGCAAGTCCCGCCATCTCCGCCTCGGTCTCCACCGTGAAGTTACCCTCGTGGGTCCCCGAACCGTCATGGTGGGATATGAAATATCCCTGAAGGCCGGATTCCGCATCGCTGGATTCGTCCCACGTGACGAATGTGACGGTCTGGCCGGTGTATGATGTCTCCTTGTCGTCGAAATCCTCCGCGTGGCAGGTCAACTTCTCCGGGGCGGCAGGTGCGTCCGCATCCACCTTCAGGGAATACGTCACAACCTGGGCGCACTCCCCCTGTCCGGGTATGTTCTCGATGGTTATCCGGTATTCCTCGCCGGCATCCGAGGTGTTCTTGGCGCCGATCCGGGTGGAGAATGCACCGTCCTCCGTGTCGTTTACCCACCAGGTCCTACCCGATCGGTCCTCCAGCTTCACGTCGAAATGCTCATCGTCCGGCACCAGGGAGGGATCGTTCTCGTATGACACCGTGAGTCCGTCCACGTTCAATCCCTCGCCCCCCCGTATCCAGTCCCCTTCCGTGAGGGCGCCCTGGAACTCGCCCGTGAACTCCGGTGATCCCTGAAGTTCCAGGTCGTTCTCCACCCGAAAGAGGTTCGCGAACCAGAAATCCATGGTAATACCGCATTTCCCGGAACTTACGGCCATGCAGTCCACGGCCAGCTCGTGGGGGAAGGTGAAATTTATGACGACGTGGAAATCCAGCCACCACTTGTCCGTTCCGTCGTTCCTCGCCTCGCTTGCGGGCAATAGCCATATGTGCCCGTCCGGGTCGCCGGTCTTGTAGAACCTGTCATGGGTCCCGTTGTAGCCCAGGGTGATGTTGGTATTGTTGTAATCTAGCAGTATCGTGAATTCCGATATGTCGTTCAATCCCTCGAAGGTGGTTAGGTTTGCCGATATGGTATATTCCTGGTATTCCGCATAGCAGACCGTTTCGAAATCGGCCTGCCCCCGGAAGCTCATGTCGTCGGGGATCGGGGGGATCGTTATGAAGAACCGGATGCTGCCGGGAGAGGAGGGCCTGTCCCGCGGCGGGGCGTTTATGTAATAATAGGGCATGTTGAAATGTACGCCGTCGCCCATGTTGAGACCTACCGTGGAAGATGTCTGCTGTATTAGGGCCTGATAGTTGAACTTGATTATGCCGGAATCGGAGTACATAATGACCTGGAAGGAGTTCTGTCCGCCGTTCTCGTAATGGGGTATGTTCACCCACGATACGACGAAACGCAGAGGATTCTGCAGGGTCTGGTAATATATCGAACCTCCGTCCGAGGGATTCAGATCGTCCCACAATGGGGCTATGATGTACGGATATTCGGCGTTGGGATATTCCATATTCTCATAATCGTAGAGGACCCATCCCCCGTCGTCCACGAAACCGATCATGCCGTTGGAGCAGACGTAGCATGAGGTGAACGTCTGGTCGTAGAAGTTGAAGTTCATGTTCATGTTGACCTGATCGTAATCGTCGTCGCTGAGGAACAGCTGGTTTCCGTTCTGGATATCCTCCCAGTTGTACTGGGCGTTCAGGTCTTCCATGTAGTCCTGGACTTCCCTCGTCCTCCCGGGAGCCCCCGCGTAAGCATCGAGATGGTCGAGGGCCGCACGATCCGCCTTTTGCACATCGGTGGAAACGGTCGGTTCCCCGGGAGAGATGACATCATCCGAGAGGACGTATAAACAGTTGCCAATGATCAGTATAATGGAAATGAACAGAATGTGTATCGGAAAAACTTTACAGCACATATACTATCACCATGTCCCGAAGAAGGTATGAAACGAATATATCCGGACAATTATATTTAATATAATCTCTCCAAACATCCCCAAATTATAAATCCATATATCCGACATTACCCAGAGGTTAAAAACCACATTTTCTCCGAAAATGCGGTGCCCACCCACCCCCGATTATCCCTTTGGGATGAGCGACCTGCGGTCGCTTGTACGTGGGAACCGGAATAAAGGGGGATGGTTAAAAATTCCCATAGGATGAAAAAGAGACGGAGGAGGTCCCATGATAGAGCAGGACATCAAGCGGGGAAACTACAAGAACGTGGAAGGTGAAAAGCTTGCCGGGCTCCTACGGGATGTCTTTGGAGACGATTGTGTATCCGAAAGTGACGGAAAGTGCTACGTGAACTACGGGGCCCTGAAGCCACTGGTAGTGTGGTCAAGGGACAAATCGACCCTCATGGTAGATACCCATATGGACCCCGACGTGTCCCTGGAGCTCGGACTCGACAGCCGCAAGAGGTACAACCAATTTCTGGACAAGGCGACCGGTTTCAATGCGAAGGCCAGGACCAAGAGGCTGAAGGAGAAGGCGAAGAAGGGTAAGGTGTGATCAACCTTTCTTATTCATAACCCGGGTGCCTTTAGCCTCCCGTTCCTTTCTCTCCCTGAGCGAATATCGGCAGCCGCAGTAATCCTGGCGGTACAGCTCGTGCTCCCGCGACAGGACTAGGCTGCGGGCGAAACCGTCCCTTTTCTTGAAATTGTACTCCATGAACCTTATGCCGTCCTCTCGCCCCACATCCCTTCCGATCCTGAATATGTGACTGCTGTTCTTGTGCGGTGATATGGTAAGGGTCGTCGTGAATGCGTCGATCTTTCTTTCCATCGCCATTCGGGCGCATCGGTCCAGTCGCACGCGAAAGCAGACGTCGCATCTCCCGGAGCCCTCTCCCAGATGGGCCAGCGGTTCCACCCTCTCCTCCCATCTCCCGCCGTCATATTCTCCCACTATGAGCTCGATATCATTCTCTCGGCAGTAATTTTCCGCTTCCCTTACCCTTGCCCGGTACTCCTTTTCAGGATATATGTTCGGGTTGTAATAAAAGCCGATGACCCCCCATCCTTCCCCCCGGAGCAGCTCGATGGCATGCGTGGAGCAGGGAGCGCAGCATATGTGAAGCAGTATCTTCTCGCCTTCGCCTGTTCTTTCCGGGCCTTTACCCATGGGTCCCTCCCCTGTATAGAATATCCACACTCATGATATAGGTGCGTCGCATCCCAAAACACGCCGTCTCATCCCACACCAAACGGTAATTTCTCTCGCCGTTATCTTACCAGCCGTCTACATATATGCGGGGTCGGGTCCCTTATCCTCATCCTTTTTCTTCCCGCCCCCTCCTCTGTGCTTGAGGGCCTTTCTCTGGGAGGGATTGATGCCGACGAACCTGATGTCCCTCCTCCGGAGCCGTATGTACGTCTTTCCCGGCAGGGGTTCGAGGAGTATTATTCCTCTCTTCTCCAGCCTTCTTATCACCCGCGTGAGAGTCCTTTTTGGTAGGCTCAGCATGTCCCGCAGTTCCTCCACCGTGACGGGGTATTTATCGAGAAGGTACCGCAGCACCTCGGCATCCTGGGAGGAGGCTTCTATCGTTATCATTCACACTCGCCGTCCGGGGTGCGATCCACCACTCATTTCTTGCCCATGCAGGCCCTGCATATTCCACCCATCTCCCAGAAACAGGTCGTGCACACCCATTTATTGCACAGCTGGCATGTGAACCCTCCCTCGCGCTGAAGACAGTTTTCGCACTTCTCCTTCTGGGGTCCGCTGGTCAAGTTGACCTCGACCATGAAGGTTTTCCTGTCGTACATCTTGATGCCCACCTTGCTCTTGGCATCGATGTTCAGCTGTTCTCTGACCTGGGGTGGCACTTCCACGTACAGGCACCCCCCTAACTCCATAACGCGCGATCGGTATACCATCTCCATCACCACCTTTCTTAAGGTTCGAATTGGTCCGTCGAGACCAATGCGCTCCAAGTCGATCAATCTGAATTTCAGTGAACACGTATTAATAATATAAAAACTTTGAGAATACACAGTTTTACTAACGATAGTTTGGTTTAGGTATTGATATGGATTTTCGAACGTGTTTGGCCGGATATGACGGTATCGTTGAGATCACGGAAGACATCTCACCCGATGAGCGGCTCACCAGTCTCGCAAAGAAGCATTCTCCCTCCCCCGTCCTGTTTCGGAACGCCGCCGGGGGCCGTTTAGTTACCAACCTCTATGCGGATCGGAGCTTCGTTTCCAGGTCCCTCGGTACGGATGTCGCCGGCCTGCTGCCTCTCATTTCACAGGCGATAGGCAACCCCGCGGACCCCGAGATGGTCGATGTCGCACCATTCACCGCAAACATGATGGATGAGCCGGACCTATCGAAGCTGCCGATACCCCGTTTCTACCGGAACGACGGAGGCCCCTACATGACCGCATCGGTGTTCTCGGCAGGCGGCCTCGATGACGGCAATATCTCGTATCACCGGGTAATGGTGACGGGGAAGGACCGGGGAACGGTGCGCCTGGTGGAGCGCGACCTCTACGGCATGTACCGAAGCTCCCTGGATACGAAAAATGGACTTCAGGTGGCCATATCCATAGGTGTTCCCCCGGAAGTGGCAATAGCCGCCGCCGTCTCGGTGGGTCCCGGTGCGAACGAGTACCGGATCGCCTCGGCCCTTTCGCGTCTCCGCGATAACTCTCCGTTGAGGCTGTTTCGCCTCGATAACGGCTGCATCGTTCCGGCCGGGAGCGAATACGTGCTCCAGGGGAGGTTGACCCGGGAGACGGGCCCCGAGGGGCCGTTCGTGGATATTACTGGGACCTATGACATCGAAAGGCAGCAGCCCGTCCTCCTGGTCGACAGGATATACCACAGGGATGAGCCCCTCTTCCATGCCATCGTTCCGGGATGGCACGAACATTTCCTCCTCATGGGAATGCCGAAGGAGGCAGGGATGCTGGAACATCTTTCGGAAGCGGGCTTCGATGTGATGGCCGTGACGCTCACGGAGGGCGGATGTTCATGGTTACACGGGGTGGTGTCCATTCGGAAGAGGGAAGCGGACGATGGCATTCGGGCCGGGGAAGAGGCACTTGCTGCCCACAGGTCCATGAAGCGGGTCGTGGTGGTGGACGACGACATAGACGTTCACTCACCCTCTCAGGTCGAATGGGCCCTTGCCACGAGGTTCCAGGCGGACAGGGATATCAAGCTCCTCCCAGGCCAGCGGGGCTCATCCCTGGACCCTTCGAGCATCGATGGCAGTACCACGAAGATGATACTCGATGCCACAATGCCCCTGTCCGGTAACGAGGGATTCCGGCGTGTGCTTCGATGAGGTTCCCGATATGACCGATACCGATCCCAGCTCTCCCGAGGAGAAACTCCGGCATCTTCTTGGCATATATCCCACGAGGAATCCGGTTCGCTGGAAGCTCCGGGAAGGCAGGGTCGTCGTATCGTACAGAAAGAGCTTCGGGCCCCTGGAATCGTTCCTGCACAGGAAGCTGGGAGGGCCGCGATCCATCTCCCGCCCCCTGGACGAGCTGGGCAGCCGGATGTGGCTCCTGTGCGACGGAAGGCACAGCCTTGCCGAAATAATTGGCATTATGAGCGCGGAATACCACGAGAAGATCGAGCCAGCCCACGAGCGCGTATGGGCCTTCATGGAGATACTTCTGAACACGGGGCTTCTGAGGCTGGAAAGCGGGCCGAGGGGTCGGCTGCCGCTGCGTGTGGGGAAGAGATAGGATCTATTCCATGTGTAGAAAACCTTTTATCCGGTGCAAAATATCGTCTCGGAACGAATGCTCGTCCTGGATGTATTCCACTTCCTTGAGATCGATGTTCAGCTTTATTTCATCCCCGATCCTGTGGACGTTCTCGATGGGAATGGAAAGAAGCCTCTCACCCGCGTTGACGAGTATGAAATCAATGACGTCATCAGCCTCCATTACATCCTCCACGGTACCGATCTCCACACCGTTCACATCAGCTACCTTCCTTCTCTGAAGGACGGCCTGAATACTGGAGGCCAGGGTGACAGAGTCCCCCACCGCGATGACCATGGATGCATCCAGCAGGAAGGTTCCGAAGACACCCTCCTCTATCTCGAAGAAACCGTCATCGAGTCCGATGATCGTTCCCAGTTCGATTTCGTTTGTATCCTTGACATATCGTCCCACGAGCTCGTGCATGTTATCACCGTAATAAAACAGTACTTCATATCATGGATAGAACCTGGTGAGCGTCCTGGGGAACGGTATGGCGTCCTTGATGTTGTCCAGTCCGCATATCCAGGAGATCAATCTCTCGACACCGAGGCCGAAACCGCCGTGAGGGACCGATCCGTACTTCCTCGTATCGAGATAGAAACCGTACTCCCCGGGGTCCTCTCCCATCTCGTTCAGCCTACGCTCCAGTTCCGGGAGGCGCTCTTCCCTCTGGCTTCCGCCTATTATCTCGCCGTACCCTTCCGGAGCCAGGAAATCCACTCCGAGAACGACGTCGGGATTGCTGGCATCCTCCTTCATGTAGAATGCCTTCACCATCTTCGGATAATGGGTCACTATTACGAACCCGTCATGGTTCTTGACCAGTTCGTCCTCCTCGATGGTTCTCAGGTCCTTGCCCCACTCCAGCTCAAGGTCGTTCTTCTCCCGGAGCTCCCGCAGCGCCTCGTCATAGGTCAACCTGTCGAAGGGCCGCCGGAGGGTCGGCTCCAGCTTCGATACGTCCCTTTCGAGAACCTCCAGCTCGGGCCCGTTCACCTCGATCACCCGACCCAGCACGAACTTGATCAGGGCCTCGCCGTGGTCGATTATGCTCTCGAAGGTGGACCAGGCCATCTCCATCTCGGCGTGCCAGTATTCGGTCAGATGCCTCGACGTCTTCGACCTCTCTGCCCGGAACGACGGGGATATTGTGTATATATTTTCCAGGTTGAATATGGCCGGCTCCGCGTACAGCTGCCACGTCTGGGCCAGGAATATGCCCTCCTCTTTAAAGTAATCCACTTCAAAGAGGGTGGAACCGCCCTCGCATTGGACCGCCTGGAATATGGGGCTCTGGTACTCGTAGAACCCATTGGTGCGGAAATAATCGTGGATGGCTCCGAACACCGTGCTCCTAATCTTCAGTATGGAGCCCATCCTCCTGCTTCTCAGCCACAGGTGCCTGTTGTCCGCCAGGAACTCGATGCTCTGGTCCTTTGTGATGGGAAAGACCTCGGCGAAATTGACCACGGTGAACCTCTCCACCTGGATCTCGTAGCCCCCGGGCGCCCGGTCGTCCTTTGCCACCTGGCCGGAGACCATGACGCTGGATTCGACGAGCGCCTTCTTGGCCGCTTTGAAATCATCCCGCTCCACGCTTCCCTTGAAAACCGTGCACTGAAGGTAACCGGTGTGGTCACGAAGCACGGTGAACACCAGCCTGCCCGATGACCTGGTACGGTACAGCCATCCCCGCACTTGCACCTTCTTATCGGTAAATCTCCCGTCGAGAATTTCCTTTATCTGTACGAATTCCTCCGATTCCCCTGTTCGAGCATCGCTTTCCATCTGAACTCCCCTTCCGACATCACTAGAGCGGATGACGAAAATGCTTAATGATATATAAAGGTGTATATTCCGTACCTGTCGAGATATCAAGACGGGCGATCTCGATTTGTGTTGTCCCTCGTTTATTTCAAATTCCACAATTACTGTTACCTGATGAGCGACGTGAGATGGGATTTCACCAGCACCCCAACATGATCGTTAGGTGAGTTCTCTTCAGTTGAAGGGCCGCCGAGCGTCAGCCCACGGCGGCCCGATATCAAAATAATGAACTGAATAAGAAGGGCCCGTGTCGGGCCCAAGGGCGATGGAACATCGACCAATATAACACTGAGGAAGAATTACCTTCAAGGGGAGACCGCCCCAAGCCTCCACTCGATTTCTCCGCTGGCTCATACTGGGTGTATTTTCTGCGAAAACACACCTGCCGAAGGCGCAGGCCCTCTGTTGAACACCTCCCCCTCATCAGTAATGGTTACAATTTAGTAACTGTCTCATTTAAATAATTCTGCCTCTATACACCAGGTAATGCAATAATACAAGGAAGGTGATCATCGATGTTCTGCTTTCAATGCCAGGAAACAGTAAGGAACCAGGGATGCACGAGAAGAGGAGTATGCGGAAAGACCGACGTCGTTGCGGATCTTCAGGATCTCATGATACACGCAATCAGGGGAGTATCGTATTTCCAGTCCATCTTGAGAAAGGAGGATGAACCTGCCGCTGATGCGGATGAGGTCGTCATGGAAGCTCTGTTCTCCGCAATAACGAACGCCAACTTCGACAGGAGCCGGATGATAGGTGTCATAAAGAAGGCCAACGGGATAAGGGACCGGTTGAGAGCTAGATTGGAGACGGGCGGCCATGTTTTCGAGGACCTTCCGGATCATGGTGCATGGACGTTCACCACGGAGGAAGAAGCACTCCGAAAGGCAGGCACCGTAGGCTATCTATCCCTGGAGAACGAGGACATCAGGTCCCTCGCATCCATTCTCCTTCTGGGCCTCAAGGGAATGGCGGCATATGCTGAACACGCTTATCGGCTGGGCCACTCGGACGAGTCCGTGTTCGAGTTCATGAACCGGGGTCTCCTTGCGTATCGAGATCCCGATGCGGACATGGAGCGGCTTCTGGGTCTGATCATGGAATGCGGCGAGATCGGGGTGAGGACCATGGCACTTCTCGATGAGGCCAATACCAGCAGTTACGGTGTCTCCTATCCCCACAGGGTACGGCTGGGAACGAGAGATAATCCCGGCATCCTGGTCTCCGGACACGATCTCAAGGACCTCGAGGAACTGCTTGAACAGACCAAGGGAATGGGCATCGACGTTTACACCCACGGAGAGATGCTCCCGGCCAATTATTATCCATACTTCGAGCAGTACGACAATCTGGTAGGCAATTACGGAAGCTCCTGGTGGCATCAGACCAAGGATTTCGATACGTTCAACGGGCCGGTCCTTCTCACCACGAACTGCCTGGTACCGCCCCTGGAATCGTACATGGACCGGGTGTATACCACCGGGGCGGTGGGATTCGCTAACGTGTCCCACATACCGGATCGGGTGCCTGGTGGGCAGAAGGACTTCTCGGTCATCATCGCGCATGCCGGGAAGTGCGAGCCCCCCGTGGAGATCGAGACCGGTGAGATCGTCGGCGGTTTCAATCACAGGACCCTGTGGGAGCTGAAGGACAAGGTCCTCGAGGCGGTGACGGCCGGAAAGATCAGTAAATTCGTAGTGATGGCAGGATGCGATGGAAGGCACAGGAGCCGGGAATATTATTCCGAGTTCGCAAAGGCCCTTCCCGACGATGCCGTCATACTGACCGCAGGATGCGCCAAGTACCGGTACAACAAGCTCATCACGGACGATATCGACGGTATCCCCAGGGTCATAGATGCGGGCCAGTGCAACGATTCGTATTCTCTGGCCCTGTTCGCCATAAAACTGGCCGAACACCTCGGCGTTGACGTGAACGACCTTCCGGTGGTCTACAACATAGCCTGGTACGAGCAGAAGGCCGTACTGGTGCTCCTTGCACTGCTTTCCCTGGGAGTCAAGAACATACGCCTTGGGCCCACGCTGCCGGCCTTCGTATCCCCCAATGTTCTCGATGTCCTTGTGGAGAAATTCGGTCTGGGACCAAACACCGTGGTGGAGCAGGACCTCTCAGAGTTGATGGCCTGAACGAAGAGAATGATGCGCCATAAATAGGTTCTTTTGGTCCTCTCGGACGGGTTCGGGATCATCTCAGGTCAGTATCTCGCATCCGTCCTCGGTTATCATCACGGTATGCTCGGCCTGGGATACCGTCCCCGTTCCCTTCTCGCAAAGGATGGGATAGGATGCGATGGCCCTTGACCGCACCAGTCTCGTGAGGAGGGGCCTGGGGTTTTCGGTGAGCCCGGAACACCATCTCTCCGTGAAGGGAAGCTTGTCCCATCTCTCCGATATCTGGTCCAGGAGCTCCCGGGCGTGGACATCCTTCACCTTCTTGTATCGCAGGAACCGGTAGATATTGCTGGGTTTCGTCTCCTTCACCCATCCCTTCCCGTCGGTGGCGAAGGGTTCGATAGCAATGATCTCTCCGGCGTGCAGATAGCCCCGTTCCGGTCCCCTGACGTTGGGTATTGCCATGCCCGTGTGAAGCTCGTATTGGCCCAGTCCATGACCGGTAAGGTTGGATATCGGCCTGTAACCGAAGGATTTTATCGTATCCTCTATAGTGGAACTGATGAGCTGAATATCCACGCCGGACCGTATTATGTCCAGGGCGTTCATCAGTGCCTCCCGGCTGGCCTGGATGAGCATTCTATTTTCATGGGTTCCCACCTCCACCGTGGATGCGGTGTCCCCTATGTATCCGTCCACATGGCATCCGACGTCCAGCTTTACCACCATGCCCCTCTTGAAGGTAAGCTCGTCACCTGCGCAGGGACTGTAATGGGCGGCCTGGTCGTCTATTGCAATATTGACGGGAAACCCGATGTTCCCTCCAAGTTCCAACGTCTGTCTTTCCACCGCTTCGGCCACACTGAGGAGTGTCACGCCCTCCCTTATAAGGCCAAGACCGAACTCCCTGACCTTCCCGGCTATCTTCCCGGCCTTGCGATATTTGGCTAGAACCTCTGCGTCCATGGGACCACTTATGAAATAAAATATAAATCACATTTGCACCGTGAATCGCTTCGAAGAGAATGAAATGTAACTGATGCCGGGTCCGTTGGTGATCTTAGGTCTTTTCCTCCGGGGGAATGTCCTCCGCTTCGGCCTCCACTGCCGCCTCATCGCCCACTTCCCCGGGTAAGTTCTCTTCTCCCTCATCCGCCTTTTCTCCCTCCGTTTCCTCATCAAGTTCTTCTTCGGGTGTGCTCTCTGGCCTTTTCAGAACCTCGGATTTTCTGATCTCTATCCGCTTCATGGGATATATCTTCTTACATGCGTGGAATATCTCCACGGGAAGCTTCCCGAGTAACATACCCTTCACGAACTCGCTCATAATGTTCTCGCCTGCGAACTTCTCCACCACCCCTTTCATCTGCTCCCTTATTGCCTTCTTCTGAGAGGTCTGTATCCTGTGTTCGGTCATGGCCAGGGGTTTGACCCGTACCACGTACCCGTCCTTCGTGAGTACATCGAAAACCGCGTCCATCTTGGATCGCTTTCGTCTCGTCAGTCTTCTAATATAATCGCTGGTAAGGCTGTGACCCACGAACCAGGTCTGGGCATCGGTGCCCACGAGGTCCGATATCTTGAACCTGAGCTTGATGTGTATCTTGGAGAAATCCCCTGTGAGTTCGTGAAGTGTTGACTCCAGGCTTCGACCTACGATATCCTTGGGATCATTGCTGAGGGTGGTACCTATCTCTGCCTTGTTGAACATGACGGGAGCATATATGCTGTACCATTTCTTCGATTTCCACCTATCCTTCGCCTTCCTCACCTGTGATCGCGCTACTTTCTTTTTTCGCCCCAATTATATACCTCCTTTCCATGAAAGGACCGGGAATTATTCCCGACGTTAATGTATTCAACGATATAAAGGTTTACTGTTCGAGTGTGATTATTCACCAATAGAAATCCCAAAGATCTCGATGCTATCCTTGCTGTCATCCCCCCATAATGGACCGGGAGAGTTACGGCGAATACCGTGGAAACAGTCTCTTATACCTCATTTACACACCACATTTGCACACTCTCCAAGAGGCTCCGGTGAAATGTTTACGATAGTTTAATAACCGTTGTTCCCCATAAATCGCCTCCGCATGCCTGCGTGTTCCCGGAACAGTACCGAGTTCATTCCGGGAAGGATCACACTGGCGGAATGACTCTGATGGATCCGTACTCGTTACACTATCTTTAGCATCTGGGAGGTCCTCCATGAAGCGGTACGCCAACGGGCTTTACAGGGGAAAGGCCGTGGACGTGCTCGTTGACGGCTCGAAGATACTCGATATAGTTCCCCCCGAAACGGTGTCAAAGAATTCGGTTCCAGTTTTCCTCGATCTTGAAGGAATGGAGTTATTTCCCCTTATGATCGATGTTCATGCTCATCTCAGGGATCCGGGCCAGGAGTACAAGGAAGGATTGGAGCGGGGTCTTCGAGCGGCACTTCTTAACGGTATATCGCATGTGGCGGCAATGTCCAACACAACTCCGGTCCTGGATTCCCCGAAGCTGGTGGAGGCCCTGGAATTGCGGGCGCTTTCCTATTCGAATGCAGCTCTTTTGGTGAACGCGGCGGCTACCCTGGGTCAGAATGGGCGCACCCCCGCCCCCTTCCATCGATATCCTCGCTGTGTCAGGGCCGTCAGCGACGACGGTCGGACCATAGCCGACGAGAACGTGCTCAGAGAGGTATTCACCGAGGCAGCTAAGGCGGGCCTCGTTGTGATGAGCCACTGCGAGGATTCGACCCGGCGGGGCTTCATGGAGGAAACGGAGAGAACCAGGGAACTGGGCATACCCTCGGTCACGGAGGCTGACGAGGCGGCCATAGTGGATCGGAACATACGAATGGCCGCCGAGACCGGATGCCGCCTCCACATATGTCATATCTCCTCGGTGGGCGGGCTCGACCACGTTATGGAGGCGAAGGAAAGGGGCCTTCCAGTTACATGCGAGGTAACTCCACATCATATCTTCCTCTCGGTGGAGGATATCGATTACGGCGACGGTTTCTACAAGGTGAACCCACCTCTTCGAAGCGAGGCCACCAGACGGCACCTTCTATCGGCCCTTATCGAGGGGAAGATAGACATGATCGCCACGGACCACGCCCCTCATGCTCTTTCGGAGAAGCGCATACCTATAGAGGATGCTTGTTTCGGATTCTCCGGTTTCGATTCATTCTTCCTCAACATGTATACCCACCTCCTGGATCCCGGAATAATCGGCCGGGAGGACCTGTTCAGACTCACCAGTGAAAACCCGGCCAGGCTGCTATCGATCGAACCGGGACGTATCGAGAAGCACGGAGACGCCTCTTTCATGGTGGTCCGGAAATGTCAGCATGTGCTTCAAGAGGAGGACATCCTTTCCCTGGGCAGGAACAATCCCTTCATCGGGAGAGAATTCACCTGCAGGATCGAGTTGGTGGTCCGGTCCGGGATCGAATATCCCAGGAGGTATGGGGCTTGACGGGTGAAATGATACACAAGGGTACGGTGAGCCGGATCGAGATATTTACCCTCGAGGATACGCGCCATATTCATCTCCGAATGCACGCTCCGACCGTGGATAGGGCCCGACCGGGGCAGTTCGTAATGTTGAACACCGGAGAGGATCATTTTCTCGATAGACCCCTATCCATCCTGGATTGGGGAAATGAACACATATCCCTCCTTGTACAGGTCAAGGGGCCGGGGACCGAAAGCTTGCTGAAATGGAGTGAAGGACGGAAGGTTGAGTTCAAGGGGACATTCGGGAATCCCCTGGTCGGCGGCCGGGAGAACCCGGAGCTAAATATCGACCTCATAGCCGGAGGTATAGGGATAGTCCCGATCCATTTTTTTGTACGCGAGGAGATACGCAGGAGTACGTCAAGGGGGCTCCGTCTGTTCTTCGGTGCGGAGACTCAAAGCTCCCTCGGGCAAATCGAAGGCCATCTGTCAATATCGAATCTAAGGGACTCGGTCCGGTATATGGGCGTTCCATTCCGGGAGAGTGGCCTCAACGTGGTGGAGGCCTACGTACAACACCTGGATGCAGGGAACTCACCGGGCCACGTAATAGCCTGCGGTCCGACAGGTATGCTCGCAGTCGTCCAGAGGGCGATCCTCGATAGAGACCTGACGGGAGAGCTGGTCCTCGAGGAGCGGATGGCCTGCGGTCGGGGAATGTGCCTGGGTTGTCCGGTCGAGCTGATCATCGACGGGGAGAGAGCCATGAGAAGGGTGTGCATCGACGGCCCCTCGTTCCCGGTGGGCCGGGGCAGGGAGGTGGTGTTTACATGAACATGATAACGCGCATCTTCGGAATGGAATTCAGAAATCCCCTGGTGCTGGCGTCAGGAGTAGCGGGGTACGGCAAGGAGTACCACGAACAGATAGGGCTCGAAGGCGTCGGAGCCGTAATCACCAAGACGGTAACGAGGTTTCCCCGGACGGGAAATCCGGTCCCGAGGGTATGCGAGGTAACCGGCGGCATGATGAATTCCATCGGCCTTTCCAATCCCGGTATCGACGTTTTTATGGAGCGGGACCTCCCGTACCTTGAGGACATACCGGCAAGGATCATCGTGAGCATGGCGGGTGACGACGAGGAGGACCTGAACTACATGGCGGCACGGCTGGATCGGCTGAATTATGTTGATGCCGTGGAGCTCAACCTGTCATGTCCAAACGTGTCCTCGGATTTCCAGTGCACCGGGCGTGCAGGCGATGCCGGATCGGTGGTTGCCGCGGTGAAGAGAGGCACGTCGAAACCTGTTCTGGCCAAGCTGTCGCCCAACGCGGCCAACGTTGTGGCCCTTGCCAGGTCTGCGGTGGATGGGGGGGCCGACGGGCTTTCCCTGATAAATACATTGAGAGGTGTGAAGGTAGATCCTCTGACCCGGAAGTTCGCACTGGGCAACATCGTTGGCGGTCTGTCCGGTCCGGCAATAAGGCCGGTGGGGGTCGGAATGGTCCTTGAGGTCAAGCGTGAACTGGACGTCCCGGTGATCGCGCACGGGGGCATCGTGGACCACCTGTCGGCGCTGGAATATCTGCTGGTGGGAGCCGACCTCCTGGCCCTTGGCAGCGGACTGTTCAAGAGGCCGGACCTGGCACGGGAAATAATGGAGGGGCTCGATGACTACCTGGATAGCAGAAACTTGACAATGGATGAGATCAGGGGTGAGCTGCTTTGAACTTCATGGAAATGTACATAGAGCGCAAGATGAAGACCGGCTCCCGGCTCGTGGTGGGGTTGGACCCCAACCTGGCCGTGATGCCAGATGGCTACGGGGAAGTGGGCCGGATCAGTGACTTTTTTTTAGGAATAATCGAGGCCACATGCGAGAAGGTAGTGGGCTACAAGCCCAACGTGGCATTCTTCGAACAGTACGGACCTTCGGGTCTTGAGGAACTGGAACGGGTCTGCAGTACCATCAAGGAGACGGGGGCCCTTCTGATACTCGATGCCAAGAGGGGCGATATCGGCAATACCAACAGGGCCTACGCCAGGGCCATTTTCGAGCATTATGGTGCCGACGCAACCACGTTGAATCCCCTTCTGGGTTTTGACTCGCTAGGTGAATTCCTCGAGTATACGGACAGGTACATGTTCGTGCTCAACTTCACATCGAACCCCGGAAGCGAGCTCCTTTTCACACATGGCAGCCCGCCGCTCTACGAGATCATCAGCGCCGAGATAGGAAAGCGACCCAACTGCGGAGCTGTGGCGGGAGCGACGAAAACGGAGTACCTGGCAAGGATATCGGAGCAGGTGGGGGATTCGCTCCTGCTGGTGCCGGGGATAGGGGCCCAGGGAGGTTCTGTGGAGAGGTCCATAGCGGCGATAGGCGCCGACAAGTTCATATTCAACGCTTCCCGATCGGTGATATTCGCCTCGAGCGGAACGGGATACAGGGAGGCGGCCGCGGAGAAGGTGGACGAGCTGAACACGGAGATAACAAGAGCGATGGAGCGGGTACTGTGAGCGCGCATAACGTGGAAATACTGGACAGACTGCGGGCCGCCGGGGCCCTCATGGAAGGTCATTTTCGGCTGACGTCGGGGCTTCACTCCGGGAGCTATATACAATGTGCCAAGGCGCTGGTCTTCCCGGGAGATATACGATTTCTCGCGGAAAGGCTCGTTCGGATGATACCGGAAACGAATTACGTGGTATCCCCGGCCATCGGAGCCCTGGTGATCGGCCACGCGGTGGCGGACCGCCTGTCGGTTCCCTTCGTGTTCGCCGAGAGGAACGCGGAGGGGCGGATGGCGATAAGGCGGGGGCAGTCGGTTCCCGGTGGGATGAGAGCGGTGATAGTGGAGGACGTTGTGACGACGGGGGGCAGCGTGGCGGAGGTGGTGGAACTGCTGGGGGGAGAGGGCGTCGAGGTTCGAAAGATCGTTTCCATCGCAAGGCGCAACGATATGGAAGAGATCGCAGGGGTCCCCTTCGAATCCCTGGTCTTCCTGGATTTCAACCAGTACGAACCGGAAGTATGTCCTCTCTGCACGGACGGTACGGAAATAGAGAAACCGGGCAGCAGGCGTTGATGCCTCGACTACTTGTCGAGCCTCATCTCGGCCTTTGCCAGATATGACTCCAGGAGGTCCTGGGCCTCCTTCATGAGGGCCCGCTCCTTTTTGGTGATTATGAAGTCGTTGAGGATGCAGATCTCGATCTCCTTGATCTTGACCATTATGTCCTCGTTCTCCTGATTGTCGATGATTCCGTCCTCGATAGCCTCCTCCAGCCGCTTCTTCAGCTCGGCCACCATCCTCTTGAGATCGTCAATGTTGTCGTCAACCATGGGGTTCACCTTCGAGTTTGGGTAGTGAGTAACGAGGATAGAATATTCGATGTAGATAGTGTTTGCGGTCTGTATGATTTGTTTATTTACTGACGATCCGAGCGGTACGAGATGTAGGCAATAAGGATTCTCGATAAACATAAAAAGAAAAAGCTCAATACCAAGCCATTATCAATCTACTCGTGTAAAGGCGTCCATACTGGCCACCTTTACTTTGAAGACGGTCCAGGTATTCCCGTCTTTACACAACATTTCCAAATCCCTCCATAGTGAAAGCCGGAGTGATAGCCATTGAGCAGGAGCAAGGTACCCAAGGTCCATCCCTCGTTCGGAAAAACCCTTTACGATTCTAAAAACCTATTGATGATCTGGGTCGGTGGAATATTCACTTTCGCTACCCTGATCGGACTGGTTTACCGATTCACATATTTCGGGGATGAGGTGCTGGAGAATGGAATGAATAACGATCTTCCGGCAGTCCTCCTGTTACTGTCATTAGCGTTCGGCATTACGTTGATGATAACGCCCTACAGGGTGTCCTGGCGTTACAAGATATACGAGAAAGGGATAGTCGCAAATACGTACAATCCGGATGGAAACGTGTTGGAGGGAAGATATGGTGGAGAACTGTTCGTAAAGGATGAGGGCATCACCCCCGGGATGATAGACGAGGTCTACGTGTTCAGGGAATTTGGAATGGGTTCCGGCTTGAAGCTACGCCTGAAAAAGCCCGGGGACGACAGGATATATGTAGCGGTCCTTGGAACCTCTCCTGCCTTCGGTAGATATGGTTACTGGCGAACGCAGGCGTGTATCCGGGCATTGAAGGTGGTAATGGGGTCGAACTGGGAAAAAAAGTTCCGGCAGAGCGACAGGCTGTGGATAGGAAGGAAACCGAGAGCGGCCGGCACTGCTCCGGTGTGGCTCTGGATGACTATGGGGGAAAGGAAGTACAAACCTTGAATAGAAGTATCTTCTTCACTAAGAGGGCTCGATAGCGGGGGCGGGGGCTCGGGGCGGCGTACGCGAATACGAGCCCGATACCGTAAAAATGATCATCAACGACAGTAGAATATGGACAAGGGGGGCGAGCCCCACGGGGTCGTCGCGAGACGACACTTCATTTTCAGGTATCGGATGTCACCCATCACCAGATCTCCCCGGCCGAAAAATCACCATAACCGGCGTCAGTGAAGTTATTGTGCTAAAAATTATTTATACCAAAATGCGTCTATATTTTCCACACATCGGAGTTGTTATTCGTGCATCCGCTGAAGATCAAGCTAATCGGTACCCTTCTCATCTTCCTCATGCTGATCGGGATCCCGTTGCTGGATACATACGGAGTACACCCGTCAGCGTCCCCTGGCGAAAACACTTCCGGGAACAAATGTGCGACAAATGTTCCCGGTGACTCAGCAGATACACTTGTTCCTCCAGATAACGACAATATCGGGGTGGGGACTGACCCCCCGCATATGCTATCCGATCTCGCGGTCTCCGATCTCTCCGTCAGCGCGGTACCGGCGTCCTTCTCCTTGGGCTTCACCATTCTGGACGCCACCGACAATTCCCGGCTGGAATACATCGAACCGGTGTACGATCACCTGGACGACACCGGGATGAGGATAACGAGAGCGTTGTGGGTCCGGGACAGCGACGGTTACTGGGGGCGGAAGGGCGATACCACCAACAGGACGGATTATCGACAGTACTGCGTCGATCTCCAGGAGAGGGGATTCGAGATGGCCCTTCACAGCCCTTCGGGTGACGACGATACGGAACTGGAAATGGGATGGGGGTTCGAACGGTTCCGCGAAATATTCGGTGAGTACCCGTCGATCTACCTCATGCACTCGCACAACAGGGAGAACTTCTGGGGCGATCGGGGCAATTCGGGAAACGACGTGAACAGTCAGTACTACTGCCTGGACGTTCTGCGGGAGATGGAGTGCGATATCGGCGGCATCATACTCGGAGGAAAGCTAAACATCCTTTCCCGCCGGAATTCCCTCCGGCATGAGATGTTCTCCATGCCGGCCTTCCATCGGATACTGCTCCAGGACAGGTACGACTTCATGGAGGGGACCGGCGAGGGCGCTCTCGATGGTCTGAAACACGAGCGGGGCATCTCAATCATATCGACTCACTTCGCCAGTTCCTACTGCGACGTGCTGATGGACGGTGTATGGGAAGTGGGAAACCCGCGAACCTCCGAAGCCTACGACAAGGTGAGCGGATGGGACACCTCGCGGACATACCGGCTGAACCTCAGCGTACGGGACAGGTTCGCTCAGATCGCTTCGATGGGAGGGTGGTACGTTCCGGTGAGCACCATGCTGGACCGGTGGGATAAGGTCGAAAGAGTGGGTGTAAATCGGAACGGCAGCCGCATCGTGGTCAGAAACACGAATGATGTGGAGGTTAGCGATATTGCCCACGAATGTGAGGACGACAGAGTACGGGTTCTCGTAGATGCGGTAACGTCGGAGAGCATCGGGAGGGACGAGAACGGGGTGTTTTGTGTGGGAGATATGGATGGGGGCGAATCGAGGGAGTTCGTGGTGATGGGGTATGATGAAGGTGGGGTAGATTCGGCGGGTGGTTCGGAAGCATCCGTGTCGTCTTCCGAGCCCGGGAATACTCCGAGACCGAGCGCGGATCGTAGCCGGGGGACTATAGTGGTCAATACATCCGGGGGCGGTGATTACACGCACATACAGTGGGCGGTGGACAATGCGAGTAATGGGGATACGGTGTATGTAGAGGCGGGTGTGTATCGGGAGAACGTGGTTGTGAACAAGTCGATAAGCCTTATTGGTGAGGGGATGGAAAGAACGGTTATAGAGGGGGTTCAAGATTGGACTGCTGGAGTGAAAATAATCTCGAATTGGGTCAATGTGAGTGGATTCAAGATCATCAATGGCTATGACGGTATTTATTTAGAAGCCGCTCGTTACTGCAGGATTGAGAACAACAATTGTTCGGACATTAACGGTTATGGTATCCTATTAAATTCCAATTATTACGATTGTCTGGTTGCCAATAATACGTGCAACAATAATGATTGTGGGATTGGGATAGATTATCGGGGCGATAATTGTGTTGTCGTTAACAATACGTGTAATAATAATAATTATGACGGTATATACGGTGGTTGTTATGGCCATGGTGATGTAAGGAACAACAGGTGCTCAAACAACGGAGGAAGTGGTATTTATATCAACGGTTCCATGGGTAAGAACGTTGAAAATAACATATGCAATTCAAATGGTCAGTATGGTATAAAAATTTTTGTAAATGTTTATCGCGATGATACGACCTACGTTATGAAGAATACATGCAATTCGAACAAATATGGATTATGTTTATCAGGATATGGCCCATATTTGGTATTGAACAATACCTGCAATAACAATGATTACGGGTTTTACGGATATATGGATAATTCTGAGGTCAGGAATAATAATTTTTCCATCAATAGGATTGGTATTTCAATGAAGTATTCAACTGGAAATATTTTATCCTTGAACAATATCAACCACAACTCCGAGCATGGAATAAAAATAGAGGACGATTATAGCTCGGATAACTTACTTTATCACAATTCTTTCATCAACAACAACGGCGGCGGTACCCAGACGAGCGATAACGGAACCGATAATATCTGGAACATCTCCCGAACTGGCAACTACTGGTCCGACCTTCTCCCGATTGATCTGGACGGCGATGAGATAATCGATAATCCCTATAACATTGAGGGAGTCGCCCGCAACAAGGATTTCTATCCACTGGTCGCTCCCATACTAAGATCCCTACCCATAGCCCTTGCAGGCCGGAACATAACCATCGAGCAGCATCAAACGGCACACTTCAATGGAAGCCTTTCCTTTGGACTGGCCACTATAGATAACTATACCTGGTCCTTTTATTACGATTCGCGGGAGACCAACTTATACGGACCGGTTACCGAATTCACATTTCATAACGCAGGAACATATGCTGTCGTTCTGACCGTTACAGATGAGGGCGGAGACATCGATACCGATTTGATCTACATTTTCGTTTTGGATATTGAGGCACCGACTGCCGATGCGGGTTGGGATTCCAAGGTGCTTGGAGGATACCCGTTCACCTTCAACGGCAGCGGCAGCACGGACAACGTCGGGATCGTGAATTACACATGGTCATTCCGGTACGGCGGCGATAACGTTTTACTGTACGGCCCAACTCCGATTTACATCTTCCACATACTCGGAACCTACAGTATTATACTCAACGTATCCGATGCAAGAGGTAATTGGGCGGTGGACGAGGTGCTATTAACAGTACGAGATTCCACGTGGCCCCTGGCATACGCGGGGGAAGATGTCTCTATCGACCAGCACGAGACGGTCAAATTCGACGGTACGTACAGCTATGACAACGTCGGGATCGTCGAATATCGATGGACATTCGTTTACGGCGGCCAGGCGGTGAACCTTACCGGTGAAAGGGTGTCCTTCCGTTTCGACGACGCGGGTGAGTACCGGATCACTCTGAACGTCAGCGACGCCGAAGGCTATTGGGATACCGACGATATGAACGTCACGGTGATGGACATAACGCCGCCTGCAGCAGATGCAGGAGAAGATATCGAGATACGGCGGGGCGAGACCGCACGTCTCAACGGTACGGGGAGCAGCGACAATGTCGGGATCGTCAATTACACGTGGGGATTCCCGTACAACGAGAGCGAAATCGAGCTGTACGGCATGACAGCATCGTTTCTCTTCGATGTGCCAGGCTTATACAACGTAACCCTGACTGTATCCGATCTTGCAGGAAATACCGCCTCCGACGGCCTCATCATCAGGGTACTCGATGAGGGGGAAATGCCCATGCCAGACGATAACGTAACATCGGATGATAACGAGACTCTTCCCGATAATGAAACACTGCCCGACGGTACCAGCCCGAATGGAGATATCCCAGACGTGGATTCCGACCACGACGGGTGGAACGATACTATCGAGAAACTGAGCGGTACCGACCCCCTCGACAATACCTCCGTTCCTGCTGACGCGGACAACGACAACATACCCGACGTGCTCGATATGGATGACCTTGCGCCCGATGATGGCGATCCCCGGGATCCCGAAAAGGATGACGATGAGAAGGGAAGGTCCATGTTCAATTGCCTGGGGATATTAATGTTATTGCTCATCGTCGCAACCGCAGGATTTGTCGTCTTCTATATCAAGAGTGGAGCAAATGACGAGGACAAACTGGCCATTGAGGACGAGGTCGGAAGGGTGAAGAATAAGTAGCGAGTTATGAATTGCATTATTCGGCTTTTTCAATCGACATATGGTCGACTACCGCCGACCATGGGGCCGAAAGGGCCCCTTCATATCATACATTCATTCACCTGTAGCGGGCTCGTATTCGCGTACACCACCCCAACACCCCTCCCCCGCTACCGAGCCCGCTTAATTAAAGAGAGTCTGACCACCGATAATGTCGAATTTGAATTAAATCCCACGTCTGTTTCTATTCTGCGGTCCGGTCCGAAAAAACCATCCCTCCCGTTATATCCACCAGCCCCCTCGCCAGCTCCTCGTCCTCCAGTATCTCCCCCAGATGCTTCTCATCCAGTACCGGCCTTCCCACCGCGATCCTCCCGGCTCTTTTCTTGCCTATTCCCGGCAGCGACGCCAGGGCACGCAGGGTGCACCTGTTCACCGGAAATGGGCTCACCACGGCCGTGACCGAGCGGCTCGAATGGCTCACCACGGCCGCATCCACGTAGGTCTCCAGCGGCAGCTCGTAGGGAAAGCCCACCAGGACGGGGTAGGCCCCCACCTGCCTGCCGAAGGTTATCTTGCCGTCCCTCCTTTCCAGATATACCCTTTCGAGCACACTTCCACTCGGAATCACCCTCTCGAGCATCCACGGGTCTATCTCGTCCCGCACTATTCGCCTGAACCGCCTGAACGCCGCCTGTTTCTTACCACTCGGCCTCCCGTAACCGTGGGCCGTCACTCCGCGAATGTTGATACGCCGCACCATCAGGTCCTCCTTGACCAGCTCACGCAGGAAGGTCATGTTCATTTCGTAGGTCTCCGCCGTCTCTCCCTTCAATCCGCCAAGGAAATTGATGCCCGGTAGGAAATGCGGCATGCCGTTACTTCCTATGCCCCTTCCGTGCCGGTTCACCATGCGTATCGCCTCCATGGCCTCCGCCGACGTGGAGTTGAGGTTGTTGGCCTCCGCAACCGCCGGGTCGGCGCTCTCGAGGCCCATGGCCGCCACGTTGCCCGGAGTGCAGTACTTCACCACGGCCCGCGTGATCTCCTCCGCCTCCGCCGGGTGCTCCGCCAGTATCGCCGGATTGACGTTGTCGATGTGCAGCACCTCGATGTTCTCCACCTGTGATCGTATTCCCTCCAGAAGGCCGGTCACCGCCGACGGGTTCGGGCGCGGGCGCTCGCTCTCTCCCAGCTCCTCCGTTCCGTACGAATAAAAACAGGATTGGCCGCCGAGGCGGAACCTGCGTACACCCTGGTCGGCCAATGCTCTCATCTCACGCACGATGGATTCCGGCTCCCTGAATCGCGGCCTCCCGTAGTTCGACTGCGAACAGAAGCCGCAGCCGCCGCTCGCGTATCTCACACAACCCTGGTACGTCTCGATCTCGCATATGATGGGATCCGGAAAATCGGGATGCTGCTTTACAATACCGGCCCCTGTCTCCCAGTACATGTCCGCCTCCTCCGTCACGTCGCAGCGGTGACCTCCATCCTCCCCAAGCGCACGGAGAAGGGCGCTCGCGGGCGTTCCCTCCACCACTGTGTCGTATTCTTTTCCGTACACCCCACCCCATCTGTCCCCCTGATGCGATACGAGGCGAAACCTGGCCACGGGTCCGCACAGGTCGATGTTCGTCCGATCCCCTGACGCTCCGAGCATCTCCCGGAACGCTCGGGGGATATTGGCGAGCTCGCGGTAGGATGCAGGAACGGCCCGGAGGTATTTTCCGGGAATGACCACACCGGCAAATACGAGAATATGGATATCCCCCGCCAGCATAGCTTCACCGCCGACGATCCCTGACATCCATTCTCTCGCCCGATCCATGGAGCTTCCGGAGACCTCTTTCCCCCGGAGGACCGGACCCGCGTTCTTCCGTAGCTCATCCACGGTGGTGTACCGAAGCTTCGTTCCGGCAAGGCTTGCCGCACCGGCGGCATATCTGACCCTTGGGGACAGGTACGGGGGAACCCCGAGGCATGCGGGCTCGTCCTGATAGCAGTCCAGCAGAAGGGGGATGACCATCGAACCTGGAATTACTCTCCGGAGGGATATACTTTAGGGATGAATTCCCCCAGTTGTACAGTTAATTTTTTCTACCCGGCCCCGGATAGGGGATACATCTCTATTTGAATGAACCCGGGAGCGATTCTGATGTCATCGGAAGTACTGGAAAGATTTATTCGCTACGCCAAGATAGACACCCAGAGCAAGGGCGAACAGGAGGACATACCCAGCACCAGAAAGCAGTTCGATCTCGCCAACCTCCTGGTGCGGGAACTGCTGGAAATGGGCCTGGAGGACGCCAGCGTGGACGAGCACTGCTACGTCACCGCCACCGTGCCGGGCAACTGTCCCACCGAAAAGGTAGTGGGCTTCGTCGCTCATATGGACACCTCGCCGGAGGCACCGGGAAAGGACGTGAAACCCCGGGTGATAAGGGGATATGCGGGAGGCGACATCGAGCTTCCGGGAGCTCCGGGGGAATCCATACCCGAATCCCAGCTCGCCCAGTACATCGGTGAGGACATAGTCACATCAGACGGGACCACGCTGCTGGGGGCCGACGACAAGTGCGGGGTCGCGGAGATAATGACCGCAGTGGACGTCATGATGCGGGACCCGTCGATCAGACACGGCGAGATCAAGATAGGATTCACACCCGATGAGGAGGTGGGACGAGGAGTTGACATGTTCGACGTGAAGGCATTCGGTGCCGACGTCGCCTACACCATGGACGGTGGCGAGATAGGCGAGATCGAGGACGAGAACTTCAACGCATTCGAGGCCAACCTTCACATCAAGGGGTACAACGTGCATCCGGGTTACGCCCACAACAAGATGATCAACGCCCTTCGGGCCGCGGGGGACTACATCGCCATGCTGCCGAAGGACATGGCCCCCGAGACGACGAAGGAACGGGAGGGATACCTGCACCCCATAGGGATATGGGGGGACGTGGGCAGCATCCGATTGAAGATGCTCATACGGGATTTCACCGAGGAGGGCTCTGCGAAGCTCAAGCGCATCCTAGCCGAGAACGCGGCGAAGCTGGAGAGAATGTACCAGGGAGCAGAGATAACTCTGGAGATAAAGGAATCGTATCGGAACATGAAGGAGCAGCTCGACGGGCACCCCGAGGTGATGAAGAACGCCATCAAGGCCATCGAGATCGCTGGCATAAAGATTATCAGAAAGCCCATAAGGGGCGGCACCGACGGCTCCAGACTATCCTTCATGGGCCTTCCCACTCCAAATATATTCGGGGGCGGCGTGAACTTCCACAGCGTCAGGGAATTCGTGCCGGTGAGCTCGATGGAAAAGGCGGTGGAAGTGATACTGAACCTCGCGGGGCTCTATGCGGGGAAATAGATAGACCCGGGGAATCGCATGTCTAGGAAAGTGGTCATGGTCTCGGGGCATCCTCCCTTCGACGGGAGGATATTCCACAAGGAGGCCAGGAGCCTTCGGAATCTGGGTTACGACGTTGCCGTCATCGGGTGGGATTTCAAGGGCGAGGGCCTTTCAGATGAGATCGACGGAGTGACGCTGGATTTCAGGAAGTTCCCGCTGGGAAGGGATTGGAGCATCTTCAAGAAATATTCCTTCTTTTCGAAGCAGGTAAGGCCGAAGCTGACCGATATCGCCCTTGGATACGAACCGGACGCGGTCCACTGCCACGATCATCAGACGCTGCCGGTGGGCGTTTCCGTTAAGAAGGCTTCGGGATGCAAGCTCGTATATGACAGCCACGAGGATTGTCCAAAGCTCGAATATTACCAGAACCGTCTGAACGGCATAATGACCTATCTTCTGGAGCGACGGAACCTACGGAAGGTGGATGCGGTGATAACGGTGTCCGACCACATCGCCGGCAAGTTCAGGAAGATGGGGCTCCCCACCGAGGTTATTTTCAACACCACGCGCTACGATACGGCAAAGGTTCTGGTGGGACGTGATAAGAAAAAGATAAGGCGGGAACTGGGACTGCCCGTGAACAAGCGTATCATCGGCTACATCGGCTCCATGAACTACAGGATGGATTTCGCCAGATACGTTCGTGCCCTACCGGAGCTCCCGGAGGATATCATAATGGTATTCGTTGCGGGAACCGAGGACCTGTACGAGCGCCTGAGGGGTGTGGCAGGTGATAACGGGACCCTGGACCGGATCGTGATGCTGCCCCGGGTACCCTACGAGGATTGCCTGAAGTACACCTATTCCTTTGACCTCGGCCTCCAGGCGATCATGTCCGACCCGTTGGCCGAGCACACGCTTCCCACCAAGATATTCGAGTACATGGCCCTGAAGGTCCCCTACGTGGGGCCGGACCTTGTGGATCTTGCCGCCTTCACACGGAAATGGAACTCGGGTTTCATCTTCAGCGACCGCAGCCCCCGGGGAATAGCGAAGACGGTGAAAAAGGCGCTGGCCGACGAGAAGAATCTGGCGGCCATGGGAGAGAAGGCACACCGGAACGTCCGAAAGAGATTCTCATGGGAGATGATGGAAAAACGGCTGGACCGGTTCTACCGACTTCTGCTGGGTTGATGCTTGCGGAATGCCCTTCAATTTTTCCGCAGAATATCGCATGAGGGCAAGTATTATAAAGATAATCAATAATAGAAACACCCTGTAGGGCCGGGTGCATAATGTTCGGTCCGATTCTCCTTTTTCATGTGCAGGGGGTTTCGTTATCATGACCGGCGATTTATCGAGTAGAACGCGCGTACTGTCCATAACAATGCTAATGCTCCTCACCTCGATTCCAGTCTTCGGGGTGTCGAACGCATCTGATCCTCTCACCGAGATAGGCATCGTTTCCTCCACCGGCGGGTCCAGGTTCGGACATTTCGTGGAACATATTCCCGACATAAACGGAGACGGACTGAGCGATCTCCTGGTGGGGAATCCGTACAACAACAGCGGAGGAACTGAGGCCGGAGAGGTATATCTCTTCTTTTCGCCACTCCAAGGCATTGACAAGGACAACATACATGCAGATATAACCATCACGGGCACCGGGAACGGCCAGCACCTGGGCTACAGCGGCGCATATCTTCCCAACGTGTTCACGGCAGGAGCCGGCGGCGAGATCGCCATCGGGGCGCCGGGCAACAACAGCGACAACGGTACCGTGTTCATATTCGAACTGGGGGATATTTCCGGAGGCGGCGCATTCGACACGGGGAACGCGGCGTACAAAATCAACGGCACGGGTACCGAGAACTTCGGCCAGGCGGTATCGCCGGCAGGGGATTTCGATGACGACGGCACTCCCGACCTCCTCGTAGGGGCGCCGTCGGGAAAGGCGGTGGGCTTCGGAGGCGACGGTAACAGGTCCGGCAGGGCCTACGTGTTCTTCGGAGGGGGCGTGTCACCGGGGGTGGACTCCACCCTCGCGGACGTTACGATCGCAGGATTCGAGGACGGCGAGAAACTGGGATTCTCCGTTTCATACGCCGGTGACGTTAACTCCGACGATGCGGACGACATCATTGTAGGGGCACCCGAGAACCACTCCTCCGGAAAGGCACTGGTATTCTTTGGCGGTGCTGTGGCCGCCAGTATGGATTCCGACGACGCCGACGTCAACATCTCCGAGGGCACTCCCGGAATGGAACTGGGTTATTCCGTGAATCACACGGGAGATTTCAACGGCGACGGCATACACGATGTCATAATCGGGGCGCCGGGGTTCAATGGAGGGAGGGGAGAGGCCTTCGTCGTATTCGGCAATGCCACCCTCGCTGATATCGACCTCGGAGTCCCGGGAGCGTCTTTCATTGCCTTCATCGGGAACGAGGTGGGCAGACTGGGCCACTCGGTGTCGGGCTCCGACGACATGGATGCGGACGGGTTTGCCGACTGCATGGTGGGGGCGCCCTTCCGGAACGAGAGCAGGGGATTCGCATACTCCTTCTTCGGCAACGACTCCTTTCCGGTACAGTTCATACCGGTAACGGAGGCCAATGCCACGAACAACGGGACCGCGCCGGGTGAACAGTTCGGATACTGGGTGAGCGAGGGGGGAGACGTCAACGGCGATCAATACGCGGATGCCATAGTCGGAGCTCCAAACGCCTCCGGGGGATGGGGGAAGGCATACGTTTTCAAGCTCGATCACCTCCCCACTCTGGCGGTGCCGACCGCGGTCCAGCCGGGCAGGGGGAATTCCACGACCGCGTTCACGTACAGGGTCATATACACCGATATCGAGGGCGATCCACCGGCCGCCCTGTTCCCAAAGGTGCGTATATCCAGGAAGCTCGACGGCACCATGCCCAACGCCACCACCCCCAACAGCATGACCCTCGATCCGGGGGCATCGGCTGAACTGCGAGACGGGGACTATACCAACGGCGAGCAGTATTATTTCAGTACCAGGCTCGGCACCGAACAGCAGTACAACTATCTCTTCGAGACGAGGGCCGCCTCGGGCCTCGACGATCTGGTGGAAACCGCTCTTCAGGCGAATGATACCACGGGACCGATGCCGATAGTCGACACCACATCTCCAAGTCAGATAAGCAACGTCACTGCCCTGGATACTCCGGGCGATCACGGCGGTTCGATAGATGTCACCTGGAACAGATGCGACGACGTCGATCTCGAAAGATACGAGGTCTACGTGGACGACGAGCCGTTCACCAGCGTTCAGGACAGACATCCTGCCGTTAACATAACGGACAACGAGACCACCGCCTCCGTGATAACGTCCTTCGAAGGATCGCCCCTCATGGATTACACGAGTTACTGGATCGGTGTCGGTGCCAGGGACGACGTCGGCAACCGGAGGATCGCGGTCACGGGCAAGGAGGTCATACCAAAGGACAACTACAATCTTCTGCCGGGTGAGATAACGGACCTGTATGCACAGAGCGGCAACGACGAGGGCAAGGTGATACTGAACTGGACGGCCGTGGGTGAGAACGGAATGATCGGCGGGCCCGTATCCGAATACCTTCTGCGCTTCTCCACAGTGCGTCAGTTCATCGGCCCATCGGACTGGGAGAGCGGAACTCCGCTACAGATGAACCTCACTCCCCTGGCACCGGGTGGGGAGATGGTGGTCACCATACAGGGACTTGCCGTTGGTGTGGAGCACTTCTTTTCCGTCAGGTCGAAGGACGGGGTGGGACAGATATCCAACCTGTCCAACAGCGTGGGAGCCTATCCCGGCACGGCCCCCGATCTCGTCCCGCCGGACCTGGTCTTTAACGTCGAGCTTTTCGATATCCCCAATAACAGCACGTCCATCGGCATTCTCTGGGAACCGGTCACTTCATTGGATTTCGATCATTACAACATATACATATCGACTCATCCATTTTCCGACATAAAGGAGGACGGCGTTGAACTGGAAAGAAGCGACATCACGTCGAGGAGCACGAGACAGTCGTACATCTCATCCATGGGCGGCGCCTCGCTGACCTTCGGCGAGACATATTACGTGGCGCTCACGGCGGTTGACCGGAGCGGGAACGAGAACTCATCGGCTATCTGCTCCTACGGTCATTTGCACAAGGACGATTTCGACGTCACACCCCCCACCGCGGTGACGGGCGTGGGTGCGGAGGATACGGAGGGCGACATGGGCTCGTCCGTGACCGTAACCTGGGACAGATGCGAAGCTGTGGATTTCCTTCTATACCGGATATATACCTCCACCGACCGGATAATTACCATCGATACGGAGAAGGACAAGAAGGTCAGGCTTGCCCTTGAGGAATTCGTTCAGGGGAACACGTCGACCCTGGTCACGGCCTATGGCGGAGTCCCCCTGGAGAATGGCCGAAAATACTATTTCGCCGTTGTGGCCCAGGATTTCAACGAACAGGTATCCTCCCTCGAGAACGGCAGCGTATTCGGACCGGTGGAGCCCGTGAACGACGGCGATACAGAGGTACCACCTCCGGTGGAGGACTTCAAGGCAGAGGATACCGGTTCCAACTACACGATTCTGGGTTGGACTCCCTTCTTACGGGATGCGCTGCCCGATTTCCATCAATACGTGATATTCTACTCCACCGAAACTCCCCTGGACCCGGTCAGCGCCACGAGGCTGGACGGGACGGATATTCCATCCCTTCTGTCGATCGGTGCCCGCGATGCGGAGGTAAGAGGCCTTATGAAGGAAACCGTATATTATTTCGCCATACTCTGCCAGGATGACCGGATGGGCAAGGAGAGTGACCTCGAGGGGAACCTGTCGGCCGAGATCAAGGTGACAACAGCAAGTCCCAACGTTCAACCCGTTCTGGATGAAGCATCCGTTGAATTCGACGACAGGACGGAGGACAGCGATTTCACCTTCACAGTCCGCCTTCGGGATCCCGATTCGCTTCCGGTTTACGTCAAGGTCGTCATCGACAACGAGTCCCATGTCATGGAGCATGCATCCGGAAATATCAGCACGGGGGCGATCTATACTTTCTCCACGAAGCTGACGGCGGGCACACATGAATATTACTTCGAGGTGCTTGATACCTATTTCAGCGGCGACGATTCCAGGGCCGTGAAGAACCCGACGACCCCTGATAGCATCGTTGTAAAGAAAAGATCGGGGGGGTCCGATAAAGAAGGTCTGTCCCCGGCCGGAATCGCCATAATCATCGTAGTTCTGCTTCTGGTGGGCGTTGCAGTCGTACTGCTGCTCCTCCTTCGACGGAAGAAGGCCGATGAGGAGGAGACCACCCCCCCTGAAGAGGAAGTGGAAAAGGAGGTGGGGACCTGGACCTGTTCCTGCGGGGAGGTGACGATACCGGTGACCGAGACGGCCCATTGCGGTTTCTGCGGCGAATACCACGAGCCGGAAGATCCTCTGGCCGACATTCCCGAGACTCACATCGATTACCCGGATTACACGCAGAGCGACCTCTACGGGAATCTCGGTGCATCTGATGCGGATAGCGACGCCGGGGCGGCGGCGGGTGAGCCGGAACGGGAGGGGGGAGCGGACCTGTCTGAGGGATCGGTGGAGCAGAGCACTATCCCCTCGACGGCAATGGCGGAGCAGAGCACGGAAGTGAGCGACAACCCTCCGGCAATACCTGCCGGGGCACAGACCCCGCCTGTCGCGCCAGATGCACAGGCAATATCCCACCGCACCCGCCCGGAGACAACCGGGACCATGGCCGCTCCCGAGGTGGCTGCCGGGGAGCAGAACCCCAACGCGGGGGGAGCCGCCGCATCTCCCGCTCCGGCCCAGGTCGCTCAGGCAGCAGCGGCAGCCCCGGTCACTACTCCCGAAGTCAATGAGGGGGCGGTGCAGGCCGCCCCGGTGCAGGTTCCCGAAGCACAGGCCACGACTTCCGTCGATGGAAGCCCAACGACCAAGGAGACGACGGAGGTCGCCGCTCCGGAGGACGCGGTTCCCAACGCTGAGGTACAACCCGGCACGAACCCGTAAAATATGATCGAACCGCTTCGGAGGCCCGGGGATAGGGGCGCGGGATCCAGGGGGCCCTTGCTGGAATGATACCATTTCATACCAAAGATTTATTTACAAACATGGTTTTCCAAGCTCTGATCCCATGGACGAGGAGCATCCATTACTGCGGTTCCTTGGAGAACTGAAGAACCAATGGCTCATAGGCGCCGTTGTCTTCTTCCTGCTCTCCCTTTCCATGGGTGCCGTTGAGGGGGGGCGGTATCCATTCCTGTACCCGGCCCTCTGGGTTTTCTTCGGCCTTCTGTTCTTCTTCTGCATGATAAAGGCCTTCCCGGACGTCTGGCATCTGCTCCTGCCCGTGGCGTGCATGTACGTTCTGTCCTTCATTGGAGTGCTGGCATTCGCCCGCATGGACGGCTTCACTGACTGGCTCCCGCTCATCGCCGGCCTCTCCGCCGAAGGACTTGGACTCTGGGTGGTGGCCATAACTCTCTTCACGGTCGCCAACAGGCGCGACGAGATGATGGAGGTCAGAAAATATCTCGGAAAGGGTGGGAAGGTGGGGGAGGATAAGCAGGCAGTATACGTTCCCCTGGGATTCTGGGCACTGTCGGTGTTGATGATCTTCTTTCTATCGAACATATCCATCTGGTACTGGAGCGATTACAGCACCAGCGGTTCGATAAAGTCCTATCTCGGTTACGTAGCCTCCGAGCTGATACTATTGGCACTCATGGTCTATTTCTTCTGGATACCGCAAAACAGGCTGGACTATTCATTCGACAAGGACATAGTGACCGAGGTCAAGAGAAATCCACTGGTCTCGTTCTTCCAGCGATTCTCGCTCACCAGAAAGAAGGCCCCCATCGCCGCAAGGCTTCCCTCCCGGAAGAGGGTCCGCAGAAGGAGGAGCGTGAAATGTCCCGACTGCGGAAGGAAGCTCATCCTGGAGAGGAGACGATGTCCCGGGTGTTCCAGGATCAAACGTTTCGGCTGGTGTCCCGGCTCGGAGGACTACATAGTGAACTGCCCCAACTGCAGGAACCTCGTGGCCCTCTCGCCGGGGAAATGCAGAAAATGCGGACAGACCATCTCGGGGACCATCGAGTGTACGTGCGGCAGGATAACGGATATAGATTCGTGGGATATCGAAACCGGCTAAGGGTTTTTCTCAGCACGGGCCCGATGCGGCCTTTCTGATCAAACGGGCCATCTCGCTCTCACGGCCAGCGTGCTTCTCGTCTATCTTTATGCCGGTGGGCGAGAAATGGGTTCTGTGGGTCTCTATCCCTTCGCCGCGCAGTCTCTCCATGAGCGATGCCATGGGCGGCGGACCGCTCCCGAGCATCCTTGCCATCTCGTGGGTACAGTAAAAGAAGGGAAGGGTTCCCGCCTCACCCGCGAGGATGGAAAGAAGTTTTTCACATCTCTCACGCCTTCCGAATCCCTCCGCCATGGAGGCGAGGTCGGCGCCACGTAATACCCGGGCCACCTCCGGATGTATCAGTTTTCCAGTATAGAGAGGTCCGGCAAGGCCATGATCGGCCGCCGCAGTTACGCAATTCTTCCGGGGGACATGTACCCTTCTCCTGTCGGAGAAGCTCCATTCCGGTACTGTTGGATCGTACAGGGCATAACGTATCTCACCGAGAAGTTCGTCTGCAAGTTTCGCTCCCTTGCGGAGCATGAAGAAGACCCTGTAATAGTGGTCATTGGCATAGGCGAAGACCGGAAGGGCCGCTCGGTCCACCATGGAGGCCCTTCTCACCACGAATCCTGCAAGTATCCGGACCCCCATCTCATGTGAGAGATAACTCTTCAGGGGCATGCTGTCGTACCGCCTGAGGCACGTCATGGGGTAGGAACCGAACAGTGTAGCGGTATCAGTGGCCGTAATGGCGAAGATACCTCCGTTCCTCACAGAACGGATTGTGCTCTCGACGAAGGGGGCCGGTGTGCCAAAGGGATCTATATCGACGTAATCGAACCACCGCCCGGCAAGGGTCGCCCTCACGTCCCCTTTGACGAGCTCTACCTTCGAAGACAGATCGTTCTCCTCGGCATTTCTGCTTGCCAGCTCGACGCATTGGGGATTGATATCGTTGATGACAACACTACATCGCCCTACCTCTCTGGCTATCCGGAGGCCGCGTATTCCCGTTGCGCCCATACCGTCCAAGGCAACGAAGTCGTCCCGTCCGAGAAGACCGCACGTCCGTAACACCTTCAGAATGATCACGGTAATGTTGCGGTCCATCTCCATGGCGCCGTTGTAGAAAATTCCCATCTTCCTTGTTGAGGGACCTGCCATATTCACGCGGCCGGATGTCCATATCCGGGTTCTGCCTTCCTCTATCAGCACGGGTCCGATGCCTTCTATAAAAGTTCACCCCGAAGTATCTTTATCATCTTGTATGGAAGCAGGTTCCTGTTCACGGAGGTGACCTCCAGAATACGAATGTCGTCCCTTCTCCTTATCTCCTGGAGGAGGGGGTTGCGGCTCTTCTTGTGAAGGGTCACCATAAGGGGTTTTTCCGTTTCCATGCACTGCTGAACCGCATGAACGAACTTCGGTGATTCCACCTCCTTCTTCCCCACCTCGTCGATCACGATGATATCGGCGCTCTCGAAGGCCCGGATCATGGCCTCCGCACCGATATTCTCCAGCACCTCGAGCTTCAATCCCATACCCTCCACCGCCTTGTCGTCTCCGAAATCACGATGAGCGAATACTCCTTCCTCCCCCGTTTCCCAGTCGATGCATTTCCATCCAATGACCATCCCGTTCTCCTTGATCTCCTTGGTGATCATGCCGCCAACTTTCTTCCCCTCGCCCTCGAGCATCTTGCATACCTTGATAAAGACGCCGGTCTTTCCTATGCCTGGCTGACCAGTCAATCCTATCTTAGTGCCGGTTATCATAAAGCCACCTTGTATGGGAGTTCTTCCGCATCGTCTGGAGAACCGTTAATCTATCATCCACGCTTACTGTGGGGTGAGCGGAATCTCCCCTGAGCAAAACATCGAGAATTGTGCCCTCACGAGGGTAATGAATCATCGTTTAATAAGTTTGTTTCAAGATTGTTAGATATAAATAATCATAGGTCGTGCTCCGGCAACCCGGTCACCTATGGTATTGGTATATCCGAAAAGCTCCACCCCATGAAGAGGCCCACGATGGTCAGAAGATACAGCAGCACCAGGGAGGTCCCCTCCATCCTGGACAGCTTGAAGCCGGTTCTCATGAACCAGAGTGCAACGACACATGCGATGATGGTTATCGGCACCAGGAAGTGAAAGACGGTGATGGACTCGCTCACCGATACCGGGTTGATCATTGCGGCAATGCCTATGGAGAACAGGGGATCCGTTATGTTTGAGCCGATGAGGGTCCCCAGGGCCAGTCCCTGTGCCTTCCTGATGGCCACGGCAGCAACCACAAGTTCGGGGACTGATGTGCCGAAGGCCGTGATGGCGGTTCCCACCACGCTCTCCTTGAGATGATGATGCGCCGCTATTGTGCCGGCGCTATCAACCATCTGGGATGATGCCCATACAACAAAACCGAGACCCAGAGCCAGCAAGAACAGGGGTCCCAGAAGGCTGCTGCCGCCCTCGCTTTTCCCTTCTTTATCCCTTTCCTCTTCTTCCACCTCGCCCCCCTCATTTCCCTTCTTCCTGTAGTAAATGACAAGACCGATAATATACAGTACGTACAGGGAAATAAGTATTCCCGCCTCCCATCTGACGACCACTCCCTTTACTCCTTCTTTAATAGGCCAGGCGAATACCGTGAGGATCAGAACGGCACCGAGCATGCACAGGCCGTCCCGCAGTATAACAGTCTTCTCCGTCTTGATAGGACAGAAGAGTACCACGATACCCATGATGAAGGTGATCTGTACCAGAACGGAGCCGTAGATGTTCCCGATGGCAAGGTCGGCGTGCCCACGGTAGGAGGCCATTCCAGTGGAGGCGATCTCGGGTATGGACGTGCCGATGGACACAAGAGTAAGTCCAATGAGGAATTCGGAGATGCCCATTCTCTTGGCCAATGCCTTCGCTCCGTCCAGAAAGAGGTCGGCGGATTTCAGTATCAGGGTCAGTGAGAGGAGGAGTAGCACCCACTGGAAGATGATGCTACCGAAAGAACCCGCCAACAGCATCGCGACGAGGAGAAACGCCGCAGCCAGGAACGATATCATGATGTCCTTGTATTTCGACTCGCGGAGTTTCCTCAAATCGAGGGGCATAAAGCGGTGAATGATAACCTCGTTTTAATATCTTTCTCTCAATTCATCCAAGAGGATTTTGCCGTTTCCGGAACGGAATGTAGCTCGGTTTCTCACGCTTCAATGGAAGCTTTTGCAGGTGCCAACGATTGCCGCCATCTGATAATTATAGATATATACTATGACAATATTACCGTGACTGGGTAGTGTGATGAAGTTCAGATTTTTAGGTGGAGCCACAGAAGTGGGTTCTCTCAGCATGTACATGGAGGAGATGGGCAATAAATTGCTGTTCGACTACGGTTTTACCCCTTCCTCCCCGCCAAGGCTGCCCGAACCGGCGCCCAAGGCGGATGCCACCATATTATCCCACGCACATATAGACCATTCCGGGCTCATTCCGCAGCTCTGCTCCAGGATAAAGGCCCCCATCATCACCACCCCGCCAACACTGGATATCTCCGAGATCCTGTGGAAGGATTCACACAAGATATGCAGCATAGAAGGCTATCCTCAGCTCTTCTCATGGGACGAATTGAGGGGAGCCAGGGATTATTTCCAGCTTATATCCTACGAGGACCGGATCGAGATCAACGACATGCTTATCGACGTCCATTCCGCGGGCCATATACCGGGCTCCCTGATGATCGAGGTGCACGGCGATAGCACCACGGTATTCACCGGCGATCTGAACACACGGGACAGCCGTCTCCTGAAAGGGGCGGAACCGGTCATATGCGACAATCTGATCCTCGAGGCCACCTATGCCGGGAGGGACCACGAGCCCAGGGAAGAGCAGGAGAAGGAGTTCATAAGGAAGATCAACGAGGTGGTGGACAGGGGGGGCAAGGCGGTGATACCCGCCTTCGCCGTGGGAAGGACCCAGGAAGTGATGATGATACTCAAGGACCAGGGCTTCGACATATGGGTCGATGGAATGGGCAAGGGCATTACCCAGGTATTCCTGAGATTCCCGAAGTATCTGCGCTCCCCGGTGGCATTGCAGCAGGCGCTGCAGCAGGTGTCCCTGACCTACAATCCCAGCGATCGAAAGCGCGCCATAAAGGGCGACGTGATAATAACGACGAGCGGGATGATGGACGGCGGACCTGTCCTGCAGTACGTGAACCAGATCAAGGACGATCCCAAGAACGCTATTCTGCTCACGGGATATCAGGTGGAGGGGACCAACGGAAGACAGCTGCAGGACCGGGGAACCCTGAACCTCGCAGGTGTGGAGCAGAAGATCAAGGCGGAGATAGGCTTCTTCGATTTCTCGGCCCACTGCGGGCACAGCGAGCTGGTGAACTTCATCAAGGACTGTGATCCCGAGAACGTCATCCTCTTCCACAGCGAGGATCGGGAACCGCTGGTACGGGAACTCGGAGACCAGTACAACTTCATACTGGCGGATACCAACGAGCAGTTCGAACTCTGAGGCTCGCTCAAGAATAATCTATCGTTCTTGCCACCTTTTTTCCTGGCATAGCCTTGGAGTCGGTGCACCACAGTCTTTTCGGATGGGAGGATAAAATATCCATTCGGTTCAATTCTATGCCCGATCGAAGGTCATCCCGTCCACGGCTTCCACGGAACCGTATCTTTCCACGAGGCTCTCCTGTACCGGACGGAGTATCTCTCCCAACGCCTCCGCCGTGGCCATCTTCAGGTCCAGCGGATGTATATCCCCGTCCCGGTAGCTCGTTATGAGCCTGTCGAGGTCGGGAAAGTGAAGGTCCCCCCCCCACTTGGCGGGCCTCTTTATGGTAAGCTCTCCCAGACGCGGGAAGACGATGAATCGCAGGAGGTCGATAATGGGATTTCCCTCGATCTCCCCCTGGGGACAGAATGCCTTCTTGAGCTTCCGTCTGATGACGTCGAGCCCGTCATGGATGAATATGCAGCTGGACGGATCGGACTTTGACATCTTGGCATCGGCCAGGTCCATCCTTCCCTGGGAATCGAGACCCGTGAGTATGGGAGTGTGAAGCGCCACCGGCTTCTTCCACTTCAGCTTGTCTGCCACGTCGAGAGCCAGCATGTGGGCCCTGCGCTGGTCCATTCCCCCAAGGGCGAGGTCCACGTCCAGATGGAATATGTCTGTCACCTGCATGAGCGGATAGAGGAACTTCGAGGAGTCCACCTCCGCCTCGTCCCCGGAGCGGCCCATTATGGTCATGGCCCTCTTTATCCTGGCCAGGGACGACCTCTTGGCCACCTTGAACACCTTCTCCCAGTATGTTATGTTATCGAGCAGTTCCGATGCATAGACGAAGGAGGTCCTTTCGGGATCAACTCCAAGGGCGGCAAAGCAGTTCTCCAGGTACTCTCCGCACTTCCGGATGCTCTCGATACTGCCCCCCAGCTTGTCGTTAATGTAGGCATGCCAATCCGCCAGGTATACTATAACGTGAAATTCGCAGTCAGTGAGATGGCGGATCTTGTCGGCAATTATGAGCCAACCGATATGCGCCTTTCCGGAGGGTTCGAATCCGACGTATGCCTTCTTGTCGCCCGTCCTCTCGAGAAGCTTCCGCAGCTCTTCCCTGGTCACCACTTCCTGGGTGTTGCCCAGGATAAGTTCCATCTGCTCTTCCGTGTCCATTACAAGGCCCCGCCGAGGGAATGCAATCCGGCAATAATAAGATTTCTGCACGAGGGATCGATTACCGAAGGATGCAGAAAGTGTTAGTGCTAATAAAAATGAACACTCGTTCGACTTGCTCTCTTTCGGTAAAAGGGCTCGATAGCCGGGGGGTGGAAAAGGGGCGGTGTAGGCGCACACGAGCCCTTTTACAGATACATCAAATATCGAATTAGAAGGCTCTATCGGCCCTAAGGTCGGCGTAGCCGACCCTTCATATTAATAATATTCTCGGGCTCTGGCGAGGGCCTGTTCCCGTTACGCTCCGGTGTACCCTTCGGGCACACCTGAATCCTCAGAAACCTGTGGTTTCCTACGGATATAGCTTACGCACCAGGCCCTCGATACGCTCTACATCATGGCTGGTCTCGGATTGTTCAAAAACGCAAAAGTCCAGACCATTACATACAGTTTTACCTGCTCCCGCCCCTCCTCATCTTGTTCTTCCTCTTCTTCCTTCTTCGATCGTCCCCGCGCTCGCGGACCCGCTTGGGATCGTACTTCCTCGCGCTCAGCTTCAGTACCAGATAGACCGCCACCAGAACGCCCACGAACACCACCAGGAGGGTCACGAGCAGATTGTCGGAGCCGTCATCGTCCCCACCGGGCACCTCGAAATAGGGTACGGACGCATAGGATGACCTGTTGTAGGCCCCGCAGTATATTAGCAGATCGGAATCGTCCTGCTGGTCCGTTCTCCATATCTTGATGGTGACCGTGCCGCCGGGCGCTCTCCCGTCGTCGGTATCGTCCATGCCCCGGAAGTCCCTAAATGAGCCGTTCCGGCCCATGGGTCTGAAGGAAAAATTCTCAACCCTAAAAATCTCCTCGGTCTCAAAGGTATCGAAGAAGACCGTCGTATCGGTGCTGCCGTCATTGTCGTAATCGAACAGCATCTCGAGATGCACAACCTTGCCCGGAGCCTCCTTGGAGTTCATGCTCAGCAGAACGGATATCTCGGTCTCCTCGTCGTAGGCCCGGTCGATGAGGTTCCTCTCGATCAGAAGCGGCTCGAAGTTGCCCACCTCTGTAACGTTGACCTTCTCCCATGAGGGCTTGACGTTGGAAAGACCGGTGACCTTCTCGTTCCCCCTCATCCAGACCGTAAAGAAATAGATCGGCGATGGGACTATCTCCCGGGAGTGAACTGTCTCGGCGGGCCGATATGGCCCGGGGACCAATAATATCATCGATACGCCGAGTACCAAAACCGCCAACACGATGCCGAACACTGTCTCGGTGATGAAAAAACGCCTGTTCATCATGGCAACCAACCGGTATGTGATAAATAACGACTTCCTATTATTCATTTCTTTTCGGTGATTTTTTTCGATTCCTGAAGCTCACGTGTAAAGCCGAGCCCTCCTGGCTCGACTTTACCAGGAAGACGGGCCGGCAAGCCTCGTCTTCACCTGTTCACGGGCGCAGGCACGGATAATTGCAGACACGGGTTCCCCCAAATCGCTAATGGGCGCATGTCCCAAAGAATGCCAGTAATATATAATTATTATATAATCCATAGGACAATACACCTCGTAGGGCATAACTGTATTCGTAGGAGACGGGAGGACGAGAAGTTTGAGGGAATTGAGCTACAGAGAGTTAAGCGACAGGTACAGGGAGCTGCTGGATGCCGCCGACGATGTGAAGAAGGAAGCGTACAATCCGTACTCCCGGTTCTACGTGGGGGCCGCCATACTCACGCGTGATGGCATGATCGTCACGGGCACGAACGTGGAGAACTCGGCCTACGGCTCCACCATATGCGCGGAGAGAATGGCCCTCGGCAGGGCCAACTCAATGGGCCAGCGGCATTTCGAGGCAATAGCGATCATCGGAACCGGCGAGGGAGCCGCCAATGGGCAGATCACGGGTCCCTGCGGAGCCTGCAGGCAGATGCTGTTCGAGTTCTCCTGCATCTCGGAAAAGCCAATGGACGTTATCATGGCCGACGGTGGAAAGGAGAGGGTGGTCATAGCGACAATTGCCGAGCTGCTTCCCCTGGCATTCGGACCCGGGGGCCTCGGAATTGACGTGAGCGAATACAGGACCTGAACCGTTAAATACGGAAATTCAGATACGAACCCAACTGATGGTGACGAACATGTCTAGGAGAATCATATACCTATCGGTCTTGACTGTATTGATCATCCTTGTGCTTCCGGGCTCCATTCTCTTCGGAGATGCGGATGCGGAGGATGAGTACGAAAACACACGGGCTTCCACAGTTATCGTGGAGATGATGACAAACAAGGGATACATCGAGCTCGAGCTATACCCGGACAAGGCACCGATCACGGTGGATAATTTCCTTCGATACGCCAGAGATGGTTTCTACGACGGCCTGATATTCCACAGGGTCATCGAAGGATTCATGATCCAGGGGGGTGGTTTCTATCCCGATCTGACACAGAAGGACCCGACATACGGTCCCATAAAGAACGAGGCGAACAACGGTCTCAAGAATGTGAGAGGCACCATTGCCATGGCGAGGACGAACGATCCCGACAGCGCAACCTGCCAGTTCTTTATCAACTCGGTGGACAACAGCGCGGACAGCGGGAAATCGAACCACCTGGACCCCGGTGGTGTTGATTCATCAGGTTATGCTGTTTTCGGGACGGTAACGGTTGGTATGAACGTTGTTGATGAGATATCGATCGTTGAAACGCATACCGAGAACGGCATGCAGAACGTTCCGGTGGAGAACGTGATGATCGACTTCATTGCACCTTTGGAAGAACCAATGGAGGACGACGATGAGCCGGAACCCGGTGACGACGATGATGATGACGATGAGCCAACGATATCAAAGATACCCAATCCGGTAAGGAACATCCAGGCCACAGCAGGGGACGGATTCGTTGAGATCACGTGGACGGCGCCTGTTGACAACGGAGCTCCGACAATTCGGACTTATGAGATCCTACGTTCAAAGACACCCTCCAACTTCATGCAGGTGGGCTCTGTCGGGGCGAATACCTATTCCTACAGGGACGAGACAGTGGAGAACGGTGAAGTGTACTATTACAAGGTAAGAGCGGTCAACGACTTCGAAGAAAGCAACGTCGAAAACACGGGTTATGACGAAGCGACGCCAAGCATCCGGTCGAAGGAATCCCCCGGATTCGGAGTGGTCCTATCCTTGACGGCCATAGTCCTCCTAGCTTTTGCCGCAAGGAGAAGGAAATGACCATGGCCTCCCGAAAAATTTTCCTTATCCTACTATCCATGACATGTCTGTTCCTGTTAATTTTTTATACTCCATCATGGTCTAGAGAACCAACCGTCTTGACAGGAGACCATGTGAACTCAAATGAGATGGACCCATATCGGGATCATTCAGGTGACTGCGATGGACCCCCCGGGGTAGACATCGACCATTGCTGTGAAGAGAACGGTTATGGTGACAGTGGAGCTGGCAGGTCCAACCGCCTGATAGTGGACGGTACTGGCAATCACGGCCGATTCCGCACCATCGGGGAAGCACTGGGATCTGCGTCGGCGGGCGATACGGTGGAGGTCTGGACCGGCACGTACCGGGAGACAATCGACGTGGACGAGGGAATGAGCATCGTTGGCAACGGGAGCTCTCGCAGTGTAATACTGGGAGATGCCGACCACGGGGCCGTGGTGACCGTCCACGGCGGTGTGCGCTTGGACGGACTGGGGATCGCAGGCGTGGGTGGTGCCTCCACCGGACTGCTGGTCTTGGATGACGGAAACCAGATACGGAACTGCACCTTCAGGAACCATTCAACGGGCATTCGCATGGAAGGCAGCGACGGTAACCTTCTGGAGAACTGCACGGTGGAGGGGAGCGCGGCGCCTATAGTCCCGTACCATGTCGTCCTCTATGACTCCGTACTGAAAGATATGCCGAACGATCAGGAGATGAGCTATCTTGCATATCCCCCCTTCACGGCAGAGGCGGAGCAGAGGTACGAGCAGAACATGACGGTACTGGACACCACCGGGCAGAAGGGGGACTACGCAGGGTACTTCAACTATCCGGAAAGAATGCCCGAGCTGGACCGGAACGAGGGTTTTGCCCTCGGGTTACGGGTCCGTCTGTTCGAGGAGGAACACGCGGGCAGCGACCGGGACGGCGACGGGAAGGACGATCGGGCGGGATTCAGCGTCATCATCCTGGCGGCGGACCTGATGGGTATCGAACTGGGATTCTGGGAGGACGAGATATGGGCCCAGGAGGGCGGACAGGACGTACCTCCAAACGGAGATATGTTCACTCATGCGGAGGGGGCGGATTTCAACACGACAGCGTGGATCACCGACTATTCCCTCGAGTTATTTCAGGATAATTATTTCCTGATGGCGGACGGGGACGAGATCCTGACGGGACCACTACGGGATTATACCGAGTTCACCGGAACCATGGACCCCTACGAGACTGCGAACCTCGTCTTCCTGGGGGACGATACATCCTCGGCCAAGGCCAGGGTCGGATTCGAATACGCCGCCCTGAGGATCGGCAGGGAGCGGAGCGGAGCGGGTAGGTCCCTACCGGCCCTGCCGGATTCCGGGACCGGAATGAAACTCTATAATTCGGACGATAATCATATCAGATACTGCGATCTGCTGGGCAACCAGGGGGACGGAGTGGTCCTTGTGCGTTCATCGGACAACGTTTTCACCGGGTGCTCTTATGGAGATAACCTGGGAAGGGGCATGAACATAACGGACGGGGGCTCCGCATCCAATTCCATCCACCGCAATGCGTTCACGGGAAATAACCAAAACGGTGTTCAGGCCGTAGATAACGGATTGGGAAATCTGTGGGACCGGGGGGGCAGCGGGAATTACTGGGATGACTATGCGGCCCGATATCCCAATGCCGGCAACGACCGGGTGATGTGGGACGTACCCTATGGAATGGACGGAGGCGCGGATGCGGAGGATGAGCATCCCCTTGTGAGCCCGGGGGTGTTCGAGGACATCTATCCGCCCGAGCTGCTGGGGGATCGTACCGCTGCCACGGGCACCACGGGAGATGAGTTCACCTTCAACCTGAGCGCTGCGGATAACGTGGGGGTGACGGAGGTAAGCGTGAACTGGAGCCAGGGGGCAAGGTCTGAAAACCTGCATCTGGAACTGACGGAAGGTTTCTGGACGGGAGATATCGTGCTGAGCGAGACCGTTTTGGAGCTGCATTACAGGGTCCGCATCAGCGATATGGCCGGAAATGTGAACGTCAGCGACGAGAGGATCGTGACGGTGCAGGACGACGACCCGCCCGTTATTTTCGACAGAACGGATGGGGTGGGAACGACTGGAGATGTATTCGTGTTCACCGTGGAGGCCGGGGACAATTCGGCAGTGGCGCAGGTGAGCGTGAACTGGAGCCACGGGAATCTCGGCGGAAACGCATCTCTCTCGATGAACGGAGGAAACTGGACGGGGATCATCCGGCTCGATCATTCCATACACAACATCACATACGACATCTTCGCCCTGGATTCATACGGAAATATGGCGAAGGCACAACGGGCCGCAGCCGCTGTGTCGGACAACGATCCTCCCACGGCCCATATCTCGGTGAACGGGACCGTGTATGCCGGCGAGAGCACGCCCCTGGGCGCGTCCGGTTCCATGGACAACATCGGCATAACGAATTACACCTGGTGGGTGAACGCGGCGAACGGGTCCATGCCGATCTACGGTGAAACAGCGGATATGGTATTCACCGAACCGGGCATTTACGCGGTGACACTACGGATTTCGGATGCTGCCGGAAACGCAGACTCGGACCTATCCGAGCTGACGGTGGTCAAGAGGCATGAGCCTGGGAACGGGACCGGCGGGCAGAACGGGACCGATGTGAACGGCTCCGACGGCAGCGGCCAGGGGAATGGTACTGACGTGAGAACGAACGGCACGGAGGACGACGATAATACGAAAGATAACGATGATGGCGGCGGCGAAGGTGATTCCGTGGGAAAAGAACGGTCGAATGTCATTGTGCTCGGCCTGGTGCTGGGAGCGGTCTTGCTCCTGGTCGTATCCGCAGTTGTGATCATTATCATCAGGACGAGAAGGGAAAGAACGGAGGGAGCGGAAGGGAACGGCGGAGGGATAAAAAATGACCGCGGTGGAACGGAAGCGGCCGGGGATGATTGACGGGGCGATCGTGTCCCACCCCGTTCTTACATCACCTCTTCTCAGTCCTTCGCCTCGAGCAGATACTTCCACAAGAGCGCCGCGATCACAGCACCGATGATGGGCGCCACGATGAACAGCCACAGCTGGGAGAGCGCGTCGCCCCTCACGAACACAGCGGGGCCGAGGCTCCTTGCGGGATTGACCGAGGTCCCGGTTATAGGTATGCCGATGAGGTGGATGACCACCAGGGAGAAACCTATGGAGAGCCCTGCGAACTTCTTATCGGCCTTGTCGCTCGTTGAGCCGAAGATGACGAGGAGGAACAGGGCCGTGAGCACCACTTCTGC